>NZ_JAQKGU010000009.1 GCF_028532725.1 Desulfovibrio sp. Fe33 | reverse complement strand
CCTCTTTCCAGGGCATGTGCACCTCCAGGCTTCCATGCCCAAAGTGTTACCCATGTTCCCGGACTAATGTGTTACCTATGTACCCGGACTGTACCCTTTCCTTCTCCCCTTCCCCCGGCCCCCCATCCCCTTATCCTTCCTAAACTTTTTGGACCGCTTCGCGAAGCGGCGCACAATTCCGCACGCCCTTTCTTGAAGACGTGTTTCCGCACAAGGTCCAAGACGCAATCTTCAGCGCTCCCGCGCATCCGCCGAAGGCATACAAAAAGTTTGGGAGGGTCCAGGGAACCTTTTTCAAAAGGTCCCTTGGCGGGGTCCGGGGCAGCGCCCCGGCCGCCGGAGGCATCCCTAAAACAGGGAACCCTGGAGCTGCGGCTTGTCTTCGGGTTTGACCTTTTTGAAGGTCAGGCGGTGGATTCGGCAGGGGCCGAGGGTTTGTATGGCGTCAACGTGGACCTTGGTGCCGTAGCCCATGTGCTTGGACAGGCCGTAACCGGGATAACGCCTGGCGAGATGGACCATGAGGCGGTCGCGGAAGGTTTTGGCGAGAATGGATGCGGCGGAGATAGCCGGGACCTTGCCGTCACCCTTGATTACGAATTCTTGGGGAATGTCGCGTTGCAGGGCGTGGTTGGGGATGAGCTTGTCACCATCGATGCGCAGGAACCGGGGCTGGACTTTCATGGTCCGAACGGCCTTTCCCATGGCCCGGAATGTGGCCTGGAGAATATTGATCTCGTCGATCTCCCACGGCCAGGCCACACCCAATCCCCAGGCCACGGCCTGTTCGCGAATGAGCGGGTAGAGCGTCTCGCGCTTCTCGGCGGTGAGCTGTTTGGAGTCGTTCAGCCCCGGCAGATCGTATTCGGCGGGCAGAATACACGCCCCGGCCACCACCGGCCCGGCCAGACACCCGCGCCCGGCCTCATCTACGCCCGCGATCTCGGTGGACGAAAAACCGGAAGATATGAAAAGGGAACCCTGCGTCATGATGGGGCTGTTGTGCCTGAAACGGACCGTGAAGGGAAGCATGGAAACATGTCAGCCGGACAGAGCCCACCCGATGACCAAACCACAAAAGCCCGGAGCGTCAAACAACGCTCCGGGCATATATATCGCATGAATCACGGGGTTTTTTCGGAGGAGTGGGGTGACTGTGCCGACGGGATGGGGATTCGGGGCCGCCGCGTATCTTAATACGCAAGGAGCCGATTTTCCCAGGCGGCGGTGCAGACGCCCGCTTATCCGAAAAAAATTATTCCCAGATCTGCTTGGACTTGATGCGGGCGGCCTTACCGCGCAGGTTGCGCAGGTAGTAGATGCGCGAGCGGCGAACCTTGCCTTCGGAAACCACTTCCACGCGGTCGATGAAGGGGGAGTTCATGGGGAACACGCGCTCCACGCCGATACCGTCGGAAATCTTGCGAACGGTGAAGGTGGAGTTGGTGGTGCCGCGACGGCGACGCAGAACCGCGCCCTGAAAGACCTGAATACGCTCTTTCTCGCCCTCGATGATCCGGTAGTGAACCTTGACGGTGTCGCCGGCCTTGAAATCGGGCATATCCAAGCGAATGTGTTCGGCTTCAATTTTCTTGATGATGTCCATGGTGATCTCCTTAAAATTGTAGAGTGCTGGACCAGCTTCCGCGCCGCCGAAGCGGCGATGAGGCCATCCGCCTCTAGTACTCATCCGCGACGAGCCGGTCGACGATAATCGCCACCGCGCTGCGTACAGACAGATGGTTGTAGTCATCCAAATACCGAAGCGGCCTCACAATGCCGTCCGTTTTGGAGAGGACTTCCTCCGCCAAACCGTGTCCAGTACCAAAAATTAATAATACCGGAGTGTTGGCGAGCCAGCTTCGGACTTCCCCGAAGGTCAGTGCGGGCTGGGCTTGCTTGCGGCGATCCAGACGCGCTGAAGTGGCCGCGAGGCGCGGACATTGCCCTGTTTGCGCCTCAATGTCAAGGACCGCGCTTTCGATATCGTCAAAAACCTTGACCTTGGAAAAAGCTTCGGCCCGGTCCGGATTGGCCTGTGCTCCCGCGCCCTCGCGCCAGTGTCCGAGAAGCTTTTCGGCCAGCGCCTTCTGATCCTCGATGGGCGTGGTCGCGTAGAACCCGCCCAGGCCGTAGCTGCGGGCCACGCGGGCCATGTCGTGCAGGTCCAGGTTGGTCACGGACACCGCCACTTTTTCCCCGAACTTGTTGGTCACGGGGTAATGGCACAGGGCGATGTACAGGTTGCGGCCGAGCCGGGTGCGCGGCAGGGTTCGCAGAAAATCGACATCCTCCACGGTCAGGCGCGCCTCGGGCAGGAGGTCGGGCCGGTCGCGCAGGGTGGCGGTCAGGGACTGATCGCGCCGCCATTCGGCTATCTTGCCGTGGTCGCCCGAACGCAGGACCTCAGGTACTGTCAGGCCCTCAAAATCCTCGGGACGGGTGTAGTGCGGGTATTCAAGCAGTCCGGCGGAAAAGGATTCCTCGTCGCCCGATTCCTCGTGCCCCATGAAACCGGGCAGCAAACGGGCCACGGATTCGACCAGACAGACGGCCGCGGCCTCCCCGCCGTTGAGCACGAAATCGCCCACGGAAACAAGCTCGATGGGATAGAGATCAAGAAGCCGCTCGTCGATGCCCTCGTAGCGGCCGCAGATGAGGGTGACATCCTCCTCGCCCGCCAGTTCGCGGGAAAGCGCCTGGGTCAGGGGCTTGCCGCGCGGCGAAAGCATGAGAGTCCGCCCCCGGGACTTGACGGAGTCGAGCGCCTTTATCATGGAGTCGAGCTTGAGGAGCATACCGGGGCCGCCGCCGAAGGGACGGTCGTCCACGGACTTGTGCACCCCACCCGCGTACTGCCGAACATCCACACAGTCGAGCTTGACCAGGCCGGTCTCCACGGCCTTGGACATGAGGCCGCAGGTGAACGGCGACTCGAAGAAGTGCGGGAAAATGGAGACGAGGTGGAAGTTCATGAAGTCTGCTTCTTGCTGCGCGGAGGACGGCCCGTCTTGTTTTTGGGCGGCTCGGGGTTGAGATAAATATCCAGCAGCCCCTCGGGCGGCTCGATGACGATGACTCCGGCGTCCAGGTCGATGTCCAGGACGAACTCCGGCACGGCAGGCAGGAGAATCTCGGTGCCCGCCTTGTCGACTATGACCCAGGTATCCTGCTCACCGGTCTCGTAGTATCCCTGAAGCTCACCGACCTCGCTCCCGTCCTCCAGGACAACCCGGCAGCCAATGAGCTGATAGAGGTAATGTTCGCCCTCGCCGAGGTCGGGGAGGTCTTCCGCGCGCACCAGGAGTTCGCTTCCGCGCAGGGCCTCGGCCCGATCGCGGTCGAGGACCTGGGGCGAAGTCAACAGGACCAGGTCCTTGTGCTCACGCCAGGAACTGATCTCGATGGGGCGGGGGCGTCCCTTTCCGTCGGACAGGAACAGGGCCGTGCCGTCGAAAAGGGTCGGGGAGTCCGCATAACACCTTATGCCGAACTCCCCCTTGATTCCGTGCGCCTTGACCACTCCGCCCACGGGGATGAAACCGGGCTCTTTCTTCATGGGCCATCCGTTCGCTTGCTGCAAAAGACCGGGGCCGCCGCGCGGGGCAAGCCCGCACGCCGGTCCGTGATCGTTCGCGTCTCGCCTCAGGCCTTGTTCAAGCCCTCACGCGGACGTGCAAATGTTCAGCCGTTCTCGAACGAGAAAGCTACTCGAGGATCTCCAGGACGGAGCGTTTTCTCGCCTTGGTGGAAGCGGCTCCGAGCAGAGTGCGCATGGCTCTCGCCGTGCGGCCCTGCTTGCCGATCACCTTGCCAAGGTCTTCCTTGGCCACCTTCAGCTCGATAACCGAGGTCTGCTCGCCTTCGACTTCAGAAACTTGCACTTGGTCCGGGTTGTCCACCAGGGACTTGGCAATGTACTCAATCATCTCTTTCAACATGACGTCACCTCCGGTGCCGACGCGTCGCCGCGCGCCGTGAATATGAGCTGCCAAACGTGGTCCGGACTCTGCAGGACGGGCCGACGAGACCCGCCTGTCAGAAGAAGCGCAAGCTACTTGCCGGCTTTCTTCAACAGAGAACGAACCGTGCTGCTGGGCTCTGCGCCCTTTTCCAACCACTTCTCGATCTTTTCCATGTCGAGAGCGATTTCATTCGGCTCGACCATGGGGTTGTAGTGCCCGAGGTATTCGACAGGACGTCCGTCACGGCGGGTAGTGCTCTCCAGAGCCACGACGCGGTAGAAGGGACGCTTCTTGGAACCCATCCGGGTCAGTCTGATTTTCATTGCCATGGTTCTTATACTCCCAATAGTTAATTAATACGTTTTTGCCCACGAGATGGCAAGTTTTATCACTGAAGGACCTAAGTTGCCGGTCGCTTACTTTTTGCGACTCTTCTTGTTCTTCTTTTTGTTCAATTTTTTTTTCTTGCGCTCTTTGAGCGTCTTCTTGGAGACGGCCCGTTTGGAACCCTCGTCCTCCATGCCGGGCATACCGGGCATCCCCGGCATTCCGGGCATTCCGCCCCCGAGCGCGTTCAGATCGGGCATTCCGCCCCCGCCGCCCAGGCCGGGCAGCTTGGGCAGGCCGAACTTGCCCTTTTTCTTGCCGCCGCCCATCATGGACTGCATCATCTTGCTCATCTGCTTGAAATTCTTGATGAGCACGTTGACGTCGGCGAGCTTCACGCCCGAACCCTTGGCGATGCGCTCCTTGCGGCTCGCATTCTTGAGCAGGTCGGGCTGGCGGCGCTCCTTGAGCGTCATCGAAGATATGATCGCCTCGGTGCGCTTCAGCTCCTCTTCGGGCAGGGCGTTGTCGCCGAGCTGCTTCATGATGTTGCCCATACCGGGAATGAGCTTGAGCAATCCTTCCATGGAGCCGAGCTTCTTGAGCTTCCTCATGTGGCCGAGGAAATCCTCGAAATCGAACTCGGCCTTGGCCATCTTCTCGGCCATGGCCTTGGCCTCGTCCTCGTCGATCTGGCTCTGCGCCTTCTCGATGAGGGTCATCATGTCGCCCATGCCGAGGATGCGCGAGGCGATGCGGTCCGGATGGAAGAGCTCCATATCGGAAAGCTTCTCGCCCACGCCCACGAACTTCACCGACCGCCCGGTGACGGTCTTGATGGACAGGGCCGCGCCGCCTCGGGCGTCGCCGTCCATCTTGGTCAGGACCACGCCGGTGATGCCGAGCTTCTCGTTGAAGGCCTCCGCCACGGTCACGGCGTCCTGGCCGGTCATGGCGTCGGCCACGAACAAAATTTCCTGCGGCTCGCACTCGCGCTTGATGTTCTCAAGCTCGCCCATCAGCGTTTCGTCGATGTGCAGACGGCCCGCGGTATCGAAAAGAATCAGGTCGCAGCCCAGCTCTTCGGCCTTGGCCATGGCGTCGCGGCAGATGTCCACCGGGTTCATGTCCGTGGTGGACGGATAGACCGGCACGTCGAGCTGGCGGGCCAAGGTGTTGAGCTGATCGATGGCCGCCGGGCGGTAGACGTCGGCAGGCACCAGGTAGGGCTTCTTGCCGTGGTGCTTGCGCAAAAAGAGCGCGATCTTGCCCGAGGAAGTCGTCTTGCCCGAGCCCTGAAGACCGACCATCATCAGCTTCAGCGGCCGGGCCTTGAGGTCCAGGTCCTTCTGCTCGCCGCCCAGAAGCTCCACAAGCTCCTCGTTGACGATCTTTATGAAGTGCTGGCCGGGCTCAAGCCCCTTGAGGACCTCGTCGCCGAGAGCACGTTCCTTGACCTGGTCAACGAACTGCTTGACCACCTTGAAGTTGACGTCGGCCTCGAGAAGCGCGAGACGCACCTCTCTCAGACCCTCCTTGATATTGTTCTCATCAAGGGTCTTTTTGCCGCCCAACTTGGAGAAGGTGGAGCCGAGTCTTTCTTGCAAGCTCTCGAACAACTTATCAACTCCCTGAAATAAATATAATTATTCTTTTTGCCTGCGTAGAGACCAGCGTCCAGCGCGGGCAAAGAGGACGTTTGTTAAGCCAGATTCCCCGGATAGTCAAGGGCAGCCGGGGCACTCCGGGGGAAAGCGGCTTCCCGCAAACCGCGAACGGAACGCATTCCGCCTCGCCCGTTCCGCCCGCGCCGCCCCCTTCCGCCGCGCAGCTCCCTGCTGGACAGGAGCACGATAATATATATATTATCCGAAACAAACCCCGGTGATACAATATGAACATGAAGCCCCAAGCAGCATTGATCTGGACCCCGGACCTCTCCGTCCACATGGAGAACCTGGACAGCCAGCACCGCAGCATTCTTCTGCTCATCGACACGTGGTGGAGCAAGCTCAACGCCGGGGAATTCAACCCGACCAGGCAGAATCTCTCCAACATCTTCAGCTTCCTGAGCCGGTTCACCCAGCAGCACCTGGAGCTGGAGGAGCGCATTCTCGACATTCTCGTTACGCAGTTCGGCTATTCCGGCGAAACCACCAACGGACACAAGATGCGCCACCATGTTTTCCGCAGCAAAATCATGCCTCAACTGCGACACGACATCATGCTTCAGGTGCAGTCCGGCGGCAGCGGCTCGGACCTTTTGCGGCCCATCGCGAAATGGTGGGTTTCCCACATCAAGACCGAGGACCGCGACTACGGGAACGTACTGGGCGCCTTCTCCGCAGAGGACAGGGACAAACTCTTCATCCAGCTTGTGGAGTCGCTTCTGGACAAGCCCATCGTCACCATAAGCTACAAGCAGTTCGCCAAGGCCATCGGCGAAACCGCGTAGGCCGAGGTCGCGCGGACGGCTCACCGACATGCAGCAATCCCGGGAACCGCTCTTAATCCAGGTCTGGCTGACCCACTTCGTGCCCTGCTTCTTTGTCGGTGCCGCGCTGCTGCTCACGACCAGCGAAATGTCCGACCTCCAGCTGCTGCCGGACGGAAACGCCCGGATCTTCATCCGGGCCGCGCTCAACGGGGCCGTCATGGCCGCGGTCACCGTCGCCTACCACCTGGACAGAAACCGACGCCTCAGACGCCTCTGGCGGACCACGGCGGGACAGTACACGGGCGCGCGCCTGCGCTGCGCGGCCGCGGTCGGCTTCCTGGCCGGAGCGTCAGACATCCTGCTGACCCTGAGCGAATGGGGCGTCCTCTTCCTCGCTATCCTGGTCCTGTCGATCCTGGTTTGGAACCTTCGCGTCTTCGTGCGTCATGCCGTGGATCTGCTCGGACCCGACAGCAAAATCCGTTGGGCCGATTTGAGCGAACTCCTGCGCATCTACCTGACCACCCTGATCGGCTTCACCCTGGTCAACGCTACCCTCGACGGAATGCACAAGCTGGCCGGATCGCCGCCGCCCTTCCATTTCGGCGCAGCCGACGCCCAGCCCCTTCTGGACTCCCTCTATTACACGGTGGTCACCATGACCACGCTCGGCTTCGGCGACATCGTGCCCCTCACATGGGACGGCAAGGCGATGCTCGTCGTCCAGAGCCTCGTCAGCTATTTCATGTTCGCGTTGATGGTCGGCATCATCACCAGGGGCGTGAGCGGCAACAAGGACCCGGACCGGGAATAGCCCGCCGTTTGTGCACCGGCTTGCAGCCGGTTGCGGTTGAGGCGCGATGAGTATAGGGACCCGCCAGACAGGACAGGTCCCTATTATGAAATTGACTCCAGATCGTTTCCGGCAAGCCGTTCAGGCGGCTTTCACCCTCTTCTCCCTCTACGCGGGCTACCGCTTCATCCTTTTCCTCGACTGGGCCGCAGGCCGCTCCGAGACCTTCACGCCCAAACCGGGCGCGGTGGAAGGATTTCTGCCCATCAGCGCGCTGCTCGGCTTCCGCAGGCTCCTGGCCTCAGGCTTCTGGGACCAGGCGCACCCGGCGGGGCTGGCCGTGTTCCTGGCCGCCCTGGTCATGGCCTTTTTCTTCCGCAAGGGTTTCTGCGGCTACATATGTCCGGTGGGATTCATCTCCGGGCTACTGGAACGGGCCGGGCGCAGGATGGGACTGGCATTGGTCCCGCCCCGCAAGGTCGACCTGCCCCTGCACAGCCTGAAATACCTGCTCATGGGCGGCTTCCTGTTCGCGGTATTTTCCATGAGCGCGAGCTCCCTGGAATCCTTCCTGCGCAGCCCGTTCAACCTGACCTCGGACGCCCGGATGCTCGACTTCTTCCTGCATCCGTCCGGCACGGCCCTGGCCGTATTCGCGGCCCTCGCCCTGCTCAGCCTGGTCGTGCGCAACTTCTGGTGCCGGTATCTCTGCCCCTACGGCGCGCTCCTGGGGCTCATCGCCTGGTTCGGGCCGATTCGGGTGCAGCGCGACGCCGACGCCTGCGTGCATTGCGGCAGGTGCACGGCCCGCTGCCCCTCAGGCATACAGGTGGAAAAGAAGGATCGCGTACTCTCCCCGGAATGTATCGGCTGCGGCCAATGCGTGGGGACGTGCCCGGTGGACGGATGCCTCGGATTCAAGGCACTGGGACACGGCATCCCATGGCCGACGGTGGCTGTCGGGGCCGTGCTGGTCCTGGTCGCGGCGAGGATATGGGCGGGATACGCGGGCGTCTGGGACAACCCCCTGCCCCCGGACATGCTCAAACGGATTTACATGATCGGCGCCGGACTCCTATAGGCCTACTCGGCGCAGTCCACGCAATACCCCGTTTCAGGCATGGCCTTGAGACGGGCCATAGGGATCGGCTCCCCGCAGTCCATGCACAGGCCGAATTCCTCGTCATCGTCCGCCCGCTTCACGGCCTCCCGCAGCCGGGCCAGGCGAACCCTGGCCTTGGAAAGCTGGGCTTCGGCCACGGACTGGTTGACGATGTTGTCCATGCGCGAGATTCGCCCAATGGCGTTGTCCGGAGCCACGGGCTTGACCAACTCCGCGAGCCGGGGAATTTCCGTTTCCAGGGCCGCGATCTCTTCGGCGGCGAACTTCTTGAATTCCGTTCTTTCCTTCTCGGTCACGAGAGCCTCCCCAGACGCTGCATGGCGTCCTCCAGCACATCCATTTCCTTTGCGAAACAGAACCGGGCCAGCGTTTCCCCCACAGGGCCGGAATAAAAGGCCGAGCCGGGCACACAGGCCACGCCGGTCTTTTCCAGCAGATACAGGGCGCGCTCCTTGGCGGTTGCGCCGGGGAGGGACGTCACGTCGGCGAGCGTGTAGTACGCCCCGGACGGGACATGCGGGGCCAGCCCGACCGATCGCAGGGCGTCGCAAAACCGGTCCCGCTTGAGCTGATGGTCGTCGGACACCCCCTGGTAATAATCCACACCGAGTTCCTCCAGCCCCTTGGCCGCGCCGAGCTGCAACGGAGCCGGAGCGCAGACGTAGACCAGATCGCTGAAATGGCCGATGGCCAATGCCCATTCAGGATCGCAAAGGGCGTAGCCGAGCCGCCAGCCGGTGATGGCGAAGACCTTGGAAAACCCTGAAATGGTGATGGTCCGCCGGGCCATGCCCGGCAGGGTGGCCGGAGACACATGCTCCCGCCCGTCGAAAACGAAATGTTCGTAAATCTCGTCGGTAAAGACGAACAGGTCGTGCGCTTCGGCAAAATCGGCGACAAGGGCAAGTTCCTCGCGGGTGAAGACCTTGCCCGCCGGGTTGGACGGGGTGTTCAGAATGATGGCGCGGGTTTTCGCTGTCACGGCCCGTTCCAGGTCTTCGGCGGCGAATCCCCATTCGGGCGGCTCCAGGGTGACATAAACCGGCTTGATGCCCAGGGAAACCATGGTCACGATGTGGTAGCCGTAGTACGGCTCGAAGACCAGGACCTCGTCTCCCTCGTCCAGCAGGGCCAGGCAGGCGGAATAGAACGCGCCCGTGGCTCCCGCCGAAACCACCACCTGTCCGTCCGGGTCGAACTCCATGCCGGTGAACCGCTTCTGCTTGGCCGCCACGGCCTCGCGCAGGCGCGGCAGACCGTCGAAGCGGGTATAGATGTTGGTTCCCGCCCGCATGGCCTCCTCCGCGCCCCGGATGACCGGTTCGGGCACGGGCAGATCGCATACGCCCTGGGCCAGGTTCACCCCGGACACCTTGGCGCATTCAAGGGTCATGTTTCGTATTTCCGACTGGGCCACAAGCGGTCTGCGCTTGCTCACTTTCAAGGACATGGGGTACTCTCAGGTTGAAACGGGTAATCAACGACAAAGTTCAAGCATACAGCATATCATCCCGGAATAAAACCCTGATCCCGACCCGGAGCGGCGACGCCTCCGCCAGGCGCGACCACGGGTTGACGGTCGGCACAACGCCCATATAGGCTCGACCATGACCAAACCGCAGCCCATGGGGCTGACAATAGGACCGCCATGACCGATCTGCTCACCCTTTGGGGACTGTCCTCCGGCCGTCCCCGCACGGATATCGTCCTGCCCGGCAGCCCCGAGAGGTGCCTGTCCCGGCGCGCCATGGAAGACGGCCAGGGCCGAATCTGGATGCTCGAGACATTGCGCCCAGGCCAGTTCGACAGACGCGAGCGCATCGCCCGCGCCCTGGACCGGCTCGGCCGGGCCGGACTGCCCGTGCCCGCCTATCTGGCAGGGCCGGACGGATGTTTCGTTGTCGAACACGAGGGGCAGCACCACCAGCTGTCTCCGTTCATTCCCGGCGACCCACTGCCCCAGCCCGAATACATAGAGGATGCCGCGCGCGGCGAAAGCCTGGGCAGGTTCCTTTGCCGCCTGCGCGAGGTCTCGGGCTGCATTCACGAATTCAATGACGAGCCCCCATTTCTCCTGGAGCGATACGTCGACGAGCTCATGGCGGCCATGGCCGCACGCAGGCCGGACCTTTACGAGACCCTCTCCCCGGTCCTGCCCGCGCTGACGCCCCTCTTCGAGGCGTGGCCGAGCCTGCCCGTCTCCTTTTGTCACGGCGACTTCCATCCCCTGAACATCATCTGGCACGGCACTTCCGCCGCGGCCGTCATCGACTGGGAGTTCGCCGGAATCCGCCCCTGCCTGTTCGACGCGGCCAACTGCCTCGGCTGCGTCGGCATTGAGGACCCCCACGCCCTGGTACGCGGCCTGGCCCCGGCCTTGCTGTGCACCCTGCGCCAAGGCGTGTGCCTGGACAGGACCTCCCTCGCGCTGCTGCCGGAAATGGTGCTCGCCCTTCGCTTCGCCTGGATGTCCGAATGGCTTCGCCGCCGCGACGAGGAAATGATCGGGATCGAGGCCCACTACATGCGCCTGCTGGCCAATTCGCTGGACACCCTGCTCCCGGCCTGGCTCAACATCCTGGGGGAATGAACGCCATGCGCTTCATCAACAGCTACGCGCATCTCCCCGAGGTCTTCTTCCAACGAATCGACCCGGAACCGGCGGCCGCGCCCTCGCTCATCCGTCTGAACCGCCCCTTGGCCGACCGCCTTGAGCTGGACCTGCCCGGGAACGACGCCGACCTGGCCGCCTTGTTCTCCGGCAACCGGCTATTGCCCGGATCCGCGCCCATTGCGCAGGCGTATGCGGGGCACCAGTTCGGACAATTCGTGCCGCAGCTCGGCGACGGCCGGGCGCACCTGCTGGGCGAGGTGGTCAACGGCCAAGGCGAGCGGTTCGACATCCAGCTCAAGGGCTCGGGCCGCACCCGCTTTTCGCGCGGCGGCGACGGCCGCTCTCCCTTAGGGCCGGTGATCCGCGAATACGTGGTCAGCGAGGCCATGCACGCCATGGGCATCCCGACCACTCGCGCCCTGGCCATGGCCTCCACGGGCCAGCCGGTGTTCCGCGAGGCCGAGTTGCCCGGCGCGGTCCTGACCCGCGTGGCCTCGGGTTTCGTGCGCGTAGGCACCTTCGAGTATTTCGCGGCGCGGCGTATGGAAGACGCCGTCCGGCAACTTGCCGATCACGTCATCGACCGGAACCATCCCGCCGCCCGAAAGGCCGACAATCCGTATCTCGCCCTGTTCGAAGCAGTCTGCGAGGCCCAAGCCGGGCTGATGGCGAAATGGATGTGCGTCGGGTTCGTGCACGGAGTCATGAACACGGACAACACCGCCGTAAGCGGCGAAACCATCGACTTCGGGCCGTGCGCCTTCATCGACCACTACGACCCGGAAGTGGTATTCAGCTCCATCGATCACTTCGGACGCTACGCCTTCAATCGGCAGCCCTCCATCATGGCCTGGAACCTGGCCTGCCTCGGCGGCTGCCTCATCCCCCTGCTGGATGAAGACGAAGCCCGTGCGCACAAGGCCGGCGAAAAGGTTCTGGAACAGTTCATCCCGGCCTTCACCGACCATTACCGCCAAGGACTTTGCCGCAAAATCGGACTCCCCGGCGACGACGAATCCTTCAATCTCGCCCGACGCCTTCTCGACCTCATGCGGCGCGACGGGACCGATTTCACCAACGCCTTCCGCGCCCTGAGCGCAGCCCAGACCGACCCGGCCCCGTTCGCGGGCCTCTTCGCCCCGGACGAGGAAATCCGCGCATGGCTCGACGACTGGCGTGCCCGATTGGCGTTGACAGGGGCCGCAGACACGGCACGCGAGACCATGCGTTCCGCCAACCCGGCCTTCATCCCCCGGAACCACCGCATTGAACAGGCCATCCGGGCGGCGGAGCACGGCGATTTCACCCCGGCGAACAAGCTCATCGAAGTGCTCCGGCGGCCCTACGACGACCAGCCGGAAAACGCCGAATACGCCGCCCCGCCGCGCCCCGAAGAGCGCGTAGAACAGACTTTCTGCGGCACGTAGGCGGAGAGTAGGGAGGTTGGGAGAAGGGAGAGAAAAACTTTGAAAAGGGAACCATCTCCTACTACCTGAAGACGAAAATCAGGCATTGAATGCCGCTTTGCGGCGATAGACGGGTGATTTCGCCTCCGGCGGGCAAGGGTTCGCACCCTTGCATCCCCTGTATGCGCCTTCGGCGCGGCTTTTTCGGCTTCGCGGCTGCGTAGAACAGACCTTCTGCGGCACGTAGGCAGAGAGTAGTGAGGTTGGGAGAAGGGAGAGAAAAACTTTGAAAAGGGAACCATCTCTCCTACTCACTGAAGACGAGAATCAGGCATTGAATGCCGCTTTGCGGCGATTGTCGGGTGATTTCGCCTCCGGCGGGCAAGGGTTCGCACCCTTGCATCCCATGTATGCGCCTTCGGCGCGGGCTTTTCGGCTTCGCGGCTGTGTAGAACAGACCTTCTGTGGTACGTAGGTGCAGAGTGGTGCGGGCGAGGGAAGGGAGAGAAAAACTTTGAAAAGGGAACCATCTCTCATACTCCCTGAAAACGAAAATCAGGCTTTGAAACCCGCTTTGCGGCGATTGTCGGGTGATTTCGCCTCCGGCGGGCAAGGGTTCGCACCCTTGCATCCCATGCATGCGCCTTCGGCGCGGGCTTTTCGGCTTCGCGGCTTTCTGCTCCGAAAGCGGGGGGGCTTATTCCTTGTTGGGCATTTATTTGATGGAAGGTGAATGGAAAAGGCCTCACCCTGACGGGTGAGGCCTTTGTAAATTCTTTGAGACGGAGTTGGCCTTTCGGCCGGGATTTGCGGCTAGTCGTCGAAATCGGCAGCCAACGCGGCGATCTCCTCGCGAATGATTCTGGCGGCTTCCGCCGGGACCATCTGGGCTATCTCGTCGCGTAGGCGCAGTTCAAGCTCCTCCACACGGCCCTCCAACTGGCGCACCTTGGCCTGAAGCTCCGCAAGGGTGGGCTCGCCCTCCCCTGCCGGGATAACCGGGAGCTGGCCCGTCTCGCTCATGTCTT
This sequence comes from Desulfovibrio sp. Fe33, assembly GCF_028532725.1. Taxonomy (NCBI): domain Bacteria; kingdom Pseudomonadati; phylum Thermodesulfobacteriota; class Desulfovibrionia; order Desulfovibrionales; family Desulfovibrionaceae; genus Desulfovibrio; species Desulfovibrio sp. Fe33. The sequence goes on along the minus strand of NZ_JAQKGU010000009.1, from coordinate 154,398 downwards.
CGCCCATGCTCTCGTCCATGCTGTCGGACGGTCCGGATTCGGCGGCCAGCGCCTCATCCAGGGACCCTTCGTCCAGATCCATGACCATGTCGTCGTCCATCTCGGCGTCAACCTCTTCGGAATCCACAACGTCGGACACGTCCACCTCGACGTTGTCCAGCAGGCTGTCCACGTCCTCGATGTCGTCGTCGCCCAGCTCGTCCAGGCCGGTAAGCTCGGCGTCCATCAACTCGACGCTCGGCAGATCGTCCGCCGCCGGGGCCTCTTCAAGCTCTTCAACTTCTTCCATGACGGCGTCGGGCTCCACGACGGGCAAGGCCTCGTCGACCAGTTCCACGATGGGTTCCTCGGCGGCGGGCGCATCGTCCAGGGCGGGCTCCGACCCGGACTCGAAAATTGTCTCTTCCGCTTCGGCCGGGGATTCCTCCCCGATCAGGTCGTCGAGATCGATGAGCGGTTCCTCTTGGGGTTCTTCGGACACTTCGGGCTCATCGGAACCGAAGGAAACAGGCTCCTCGGCGAGATCGTCGAGATTGATGATCTCGTCGTTTTCGCCGGACTCTTCACCGGCGGAAAGCTCCATGTCGTCTTCCCCGGTTTCGGACGCCACCGCCCAGGTTTCACCCTCGGCGGCATCGGCCTTCTCGACCAGATCGACGACCTCGTCGAGCACGATCAATTCGTTCTCGTCGTCAAGCTCTTCGACCGGTTCTTCAACCACGTCGTCCAAAAGCAAAAGATCATCGCCCTCCGGCGCGGAGCCGCCCGCGGCGGGTTCCCCCACCACGTCGTCCAGAACCAGCAACTCGTCATTGGCGGGTTCGTCCCCGGCCACGTCGTCGAGCAGGACGGGACCGCCGCTCTCGTCGGGAACGGGGGCGTCCTCAAGGTCGTCGGCGAACAGGTCTTCGAGTTCCTGCTCGAAATCCGCATCCACGGAATCGAGATCGAAACCTTCGCTCTCGACAGCGGGTTCGTTCAGTACGTCGCGCACGTCGGCGTCGTCTTTGGGAGGAGGCGGGGCAGGGGTCATGGGTTACCTCCGGAGGACCGGTTTAAAAAGGGGGGCCGTTCTGGACAGCCCCCCTAGTATTCACCCTAAAGGCTTATTGAGGGTGGCATTCCTTGCAGCTGACCGGAACGGCCTTGCCGGCCTTCTTTTCCTTCTTGTGGCAAGCCAGGCAGGAAGCGTCGGACTTCTTGCTGTGGAAGGCGGCGTAGAAGCCGGTGGGCTCCTTCTTGGCGGCCTTGCTGGCGTCCACATGACAGCCCTCGGCGGCGCAGCTCTTGGCTTCGTCCGGGGTGGCGGACTTGTGGTGGCAGACCAGACAGTCGATGCCGCCGTCCACATGTTTCTTGTGCGGGAAGGTCACGGGCGTCTTGGTAGCCTTGGCGCCGGCGGGGACCTCGATGGTGATGGTGTCTGCGGGCGCGTTGGCAGCGATGACCACGGGCAGGCAGAAGACACAAACCAGGGCGGCCACCATCAAGCTGATGATGAGAGACTTCTTCATTTACCTAGTTCCTCCTGTTGCATAAAAGATAAACAGTCACACTCTCTACTATGCGGGATAAATAAGTATCCACCCCCTGTCAAGGAGGGGGCTGCCATCGTAGACCCTTGCTTTTACCCGATAAAGGACCTTGAACGCAAGGGGGATTTCCACTTTGATTTACCGCTTCAGAGGGCGTATTTGCTGTGATATCCCCTAGGCGTGAGCATCCGTCCGCCGACCAGCCGGGTGGCCGAGTTGCCCACTATGAGAACAGTCTGCATGTCGACCTGCTCCACGTCCACCGCGTCGAGCCGGACGGCTTCGACCCTTTGGCCCGGACGGTACGCCTTGCGCACGATGCCGACCGGCGTTCCCGGCCTGCGGAACTGGCCGATGATCTCCAGGGCCTCTTGCAGGTGGCCGCTGCGCTTCTTGGAGCGGGGGTTGTAGATGGCGATGACGAAATCCGCGCTGGCCGCGGCCTGGAGCCTTTGCTGAATGCGCTCCCAGGGAGTCAGCAGGTCGCTCAGGCTGATGGAGGCGAAATCGTGCATGAGCGGCGCGCCGAGCAGTGCGGCGGCCGCGTTGAAGGCGGCCACGCCCGGAACGACCTCAAAAGGAACCGTTCCGATGAGGCCCTCGCTTTCGAGAACCTCCATGAGCAGACCGGCCATGGCGTAGATGCCCGCGTCCCCGGAGCAGACCATGACGGTCTTTCTCCCCGCGCGGGCGTGCTCCACGGCCTGCCGGGCGCGGTCCACCTCGCCCATCATGCCCGTGGAGACCACGGTCTTGCCTTGCAGCAACTCTTCAGGGACCAGCTCGATGTACGCCTTGTACCCGGCCACGACATCGGCTTCGGCAATGGCCGCACGCGCCGCCGGGGTCAGCAGGGATTCGTCGCCCGGTCCGAGGCTCACAGCCTTAAGCACGATTACTCCTGGCTACCGCCAAGGTTACGGTTGAAGTCTTTTCCTTGCTGACGAGGAGTCCCCCGCCGTGGGAGGCAAGCATGGCGGACGCTTCGGCCACGCTCGGCACGCCCATGTGCTGCTGGACGCGGTCAGAGGGCGTAGGCGCATCGACGGCGGCGAGCTGGGCCGTGGTGTAGAAGACGGGGTCCACCCCGAATTCCTCGGCGGCCTCCAGCAATCCGGCCTCGTTGCGCTTGGCCTCCACCGATCCGACGGAAGCGATGGACTCCATGGCCAGACCGTATTTCTTGAAGACCATGTGCACGTGGTCCAAAATTTCGTAGGTCGTGATGTCCCGGCGGCAGCCGATGCCCAGATGCAGCATCCTCGGATGCAGGGGCAGGCTCCCCTCGGGGGCGTCGTTGTGCCACGAGACCCAAATGCCGGGGCTCGCCTCGTTCCAGTCCTCGTAGCCCGCACGGCCTTCGAATCCCGCGTGCCAGGCCAGCCCGAGCCAATCCTCGGGATCGTACACCTGGACGATGCGGTTTTCGAGCAGGGCCATGTTCACGTCCTTGATCTTGCTGATATTGCCGATGGCCAATCCCTTGGCCATGGCCAGGCTGTCGATGGACAGGACGCCCGCCGAATCCGTGGCGGTGGTGATGACCGACTGCCCGCCCATGGTGCGCGCGCACCTGTCGGCGAGTTCGTTGGCCCCGCCGAGGTGGCCGGACAACAGGCTGATGGCGAAAAGCCCGGCCTGGTCCATGCAGACAACGGCCGGATCGGTCTCCTTGCTCTGAAGGTGGGGCGCGATGCAGCGGACCACTATGCCCGCGGCCGCCACGAACACGTGGCCGTCAAAGGCATTGAAGGTGGCCGAGACAAGGTATTTGAGAGACTCGAAAGGAATGGCGCCTTCCGCTTCCAGGGGTTTGGAGGCGTAAAGGGTGCCGTGCAGTCGGGCGGCCAAAAGCCTTCCCACCGCCAAGCCTTGGGAGGTCAATGCGTAAACGGCTATTTTCTTTGCTGGCATTCGTTTCATTTATCAGCAACCTTCAATTGGGGGAAGGGAAAAACGATACAAAATGAGGTGGTTTTTCATTTTCCACCGCAGACCGACGAAAAACGGGCCGGACCCCGAAGGGGTTCCCGGCCCGATCGCATGAGCGGTTTCGACGCGACCTAGAACGTCACGGCCCGGGCCGCGGCCAGGGTCTTCTCGAAATCCTCGTCCGAATGGGCGAAGGAGGTGAAGGCGCACTCGAAGCCGGCCGGGGCCAGGTAGATGCCCCGGGCCATCATCTGCCGCCAATAGGAGGCATAGGCGTCGCCGTCGCACTGGCCCGACTCGACCATGTTGGTCACGGGCTTGTCCGAAAAATACATGGTGAAGGCCGAACCGGCCTGGGCCACGTAGACGGGCTTGCCCTTGGATTCGACGATGGCGGCCAGCTCGCCGGTCAGAGCCTTTGTCCTGGCCTCCAGGGCCGCATAGTCGCACTCCTGCAAACGCTTCAGGGTGGCCAGCCCGGCGGCCATGGCCACGGGGTTGCCGGACAGGGTGCCCGCCTGGAACACGCCGCCCACCGGGGCCATGTGCTCCATGATCTCGCGCTTGCCGCCGTAGCAGCCCACCGGGAACCCGCCGCCGATGATCTTGCCCAGCGTGGTCAGGTCCGGGGTGATGCCGTACCGCTCCTGGGCTCCGCCGGGGGCGAGCCTGAAGCCGGTGATGACTTCGTCGAAAATGAGCACCGCGCCGTATTCGGTGCACAGGTCGCGCAATCCCTGGAGGAAACCGGATTTCGGCAGCACCAGGCCCATGTTGCCCGCGCAAGGCTCGACGATGACGCAGGCGATATCATCGCCGGATTCCTCGAAGAGCTTCCGGACAGCTTCCAGATCGTTGTACTGGGCCAGCAGCGTATGGCTGATGACGGCCTCGGGCACGCCGGGGGTGCCGGGCACGGTGCCCGCGGCGGAACCGGCGGCGGCCAGGAAAGCGTCGGCGTGTCCGTGGTAGTTGCCGATGAACTTCACGAACTTGTTGTGGCCGGTGTAGCCGCGCGCCAGCCGCAGGGCGGACATGGTGGCCTCGGTGCCGGACGAGACCATGCGCATCATCTCCATGGACGGGATGAGCTTGTTGATCTCTTCGGCCAGCAGGACTTCGCCGAGGCAGGGAGCGCCGTAGCTGGAGCCGTGGTCCACGGCCTCATGGGCGGCGGCGTTCACGGCCGGGTCCTGGTGTCCGAGCAGCATGGGGCCCCAGGAAAAAACATAGTCGATGTACTCGCGGCCTTCCACGTCGAAGAGGTGCGCCCCTTTGGCGTCGGCGATGAAGACCGGCTCGGAATTGACGTATTTGCAGGCCCTCAGCGGTGAATTGACGCCGCCGGGCATCAGGGTCAGAGCCCTTGCGTAAAGCGATTTCGAATCCATGTCGTGCTTCCTATTTAAAATAGACCATGGAGGTCTTTTTGAGTTCCTTGAGGGACCGAAGCGTGCAGTGGTCGTCAATGCCCACGGCCTTTTCCAGCTCGGCCACCACCTCGTCGGTGTGGCCGGGACGCTCGCCGTGGATCATGGTGTAGACGTTGTAGGTCCACTCCGGATAGGTGCGCCGGACGTAGCAGTGGGAAATTTCGGGCCGGTCCGCGAAGACCCGGCCGACCTCCTCGGTGCGCTCGTCCGGGACGCGCCAGGCGACCATGGCGTTGTGGCCGTAGCCAGCCTTCTGATGGCGCAGGGTGGCCCCGAAGCGGCGGATGATCCTGCGCTTCTTGAGGTCGCCGAGAAGGTCTATGACCTCCTGCTCGGTAACGCCGACGGCGTCCGCGATGGTCTTGAACGGACGCTCGGTGTCCGGCAAATCCCCGCCCGCCAGGGCGAGTATCCTTTCCTCGGTTTCGGTAAATTGTATTGCCATGTGGGGTCTATACCTTCGACCGTCCCGGGATGCAACCGGCGCGGACGGTTTTCCCGGCCCCGCCGCCCTTGCCACCGCCGCGCGCGCCACGTATGCTTAACGACTCGACAAACCAGCCAAGGAGACCATCTGATGAAAATAGCTGTTCTGGGCGCGGGCGCATGGGGCACCACTCTTGCCGACATGCTCGCCAAAAACGGAAGGGACACCACCCTGTGGGCACGCGAGCCCGAAGTAGTGGAGGATATCCGCAGCCATCGGGAAAACCGGGTTTTCCTGCCCGGCGTGACCCTGTCCGAGGCCCTCAAGGTCGAGTCCGACCCCGAAATCGCCTTTGCCGGGGCCGACTACTTCCTGGTGGTCATCCCCAGCCAGTTCATCCGCCCGGCCCTTGCCGGATTCCGCGACCTGCTCCCGAACCGCCCGGTCATCATCAACGCGTCCAAGGGCATTGAGCTGGACTCCCTGGCCCCCATCTCCCGCGTGGTGGCCGATGCGCTGGAAGGCAAACGCCCGCGTTACGCGGCCCTGTCCGGCCCCTCCTTCGCCGCCGAGGTCTCCCGCGACATGCCCACCTCCGTGTCCCTGGGCTGCGAGGACCACGACCTGGGCCGCGAGTTGCAGGAAGTTTTCTCCACCCCCTATTTCCGCGTCTACTTCACTCCGGACTACCGGGGCGTCGAGCTGGGCGGCGCGGTCAAGAACGTCATCGCCATCGCCGCGGGCATGGCCGACGGCCTGGGCTTCGGCCACGACGCCAGGGCCGCGCTGATAACCCGGGGCCTGGCCGAATTGAGCCGCCTGGGCGAGGCCATGGGCGGCCAGGAGCGCACCTTCATGGGCCTGTCCGGCATGGGCGACCTGGTGCTGACCTGCACCGGCGACCTGTCGCGCAACCGCCAGGTTGGCCTGCGGCTCGGCCAGGGCGCCAAGCTGGAGGAGATCATCGGCGAGATGAAGGCCGTGGCCGAAGGCGTCAAGACAACCAAATCCCTGCACCATCTGGCCCTGAAACTCGACGTGGAGTTGCCTATTACCGAAGAGGTCTATAGTATCCTCTATGAAGGCAAGGACCCCGGCCAGGCCACCCGCGACCTGATGAGCCGGGACCTCAAGGACGAATAACCGGAGCTTCACCATGCGCCGATCCCTCATCGCCACCCTTTTCGCCATGCTGGCCGCGGCCGCCCTGCTCCTTGGGGGCTGCGCCAAGCCCTGGACCCATCCGGACTACTCGGGCAAGACCCTGGACCGGAAGTTCAAGGAAGATTCCCTCACATGCGAAGTGCAGGCGGGCGAGAAGTTCCCCCTGGACAAGCACAAGCAGAACGCGCAGTTCATCATGTGCATGACCGATCTGGGATGGAACTACCACCCGGACGGCGAAGGCATCACCTTCCAGACCAAACCCCGCTAGGCGGCGACGTCATGGATGCCGCGCAGGTTCTCGTCCTGGGTTCCACGGGCTATGTCGGCGGGCGTCTCGTGCCGCTGCTTCTGGAGCGCGGCCACCGGGTCCGGGCCGCGGGCCGCAGCGTGGAGAAAATCCGCGCGCGGTCATGGGGCGGCAAGGCGGACGCCGTGCAGGCCGACATGCACGACCCCGAAAGCCTCAAAAAGGCCGCCGAAGGATGCGACGTCTGCTTCTACCTGGTCCACTCCATGGCCAAGCCGGGGCGCGATTTCGCCGAACAGGAGCGCGACGCGGCCTACAACATGGTCGAAGCCGCCAACCATGCGGGCCTCAAACGGATCATCTATCTCGGCGGGCTGGGCGAGGACAGGGAGGATCAGCCCCTTTCCAAGCATTTGCGCTCGCGGGCCGAAGTGGGGCGCATTCTCGCCCTCGGCCCGACCAAAGTGACCACCCTGCGCGCCGCCCAGATCATCGGGTCGGGTTCGTCCTCCTTCGAACTGGTCCGCTACCTGGCGGACCGTCTGCCGGTGATGATTACCCCGGCATGGGTGCGCACCCGGACCCAGCCCATCGCCATCCGCAACGTGCTCGGTTACCTCGCCGGGTGCCTGGAGAACGACGCCACCGCCGGATTGACTCTGGACATAGGCGGACCGGACGTTCTCTCCTACGAGGAGCTGTTCCACCTCTACTCCGAGGTTGCGGGCATCCCCCGGCGGCGGCTGCTGCCCATGCCCTTCGTCACCCCGCGCCTCTCCTCCTTCTGGGTGTCCATGATTACCCCGGTTCCAATGCCCCTTTCCCGCGCCCTCATCGAAGGTCTTCGCAACGAGGTGGTCTGCCGGGACGCCCGCATCCGCGACCTCGTGCCGCAGGAACTGCTCTCCTGCCGCGAGTCGATCCGCCGCGCCCTCGAAAAGACCGAGCAGCAAGCGGTGGAAACCTGCCTGTTCGACGTGGGGTCCGCGTGTATGCCCGAATGGGCCTCGGCCAACGACCCGCATTACGCGGGCGGAACCCGCTTCGAAATGGGCTACAAGGCCCGGTTGCAGGGTGACCCGAAAAAGGTCTGGGAACAGGTGGCACGCATCGGCGGGGAGCATGGCTGGTATTTCGGCGACCCGCTGTGGCGGCTGCGCGGCTTCATCGACAGGTTGCTGGCCGGACCGGGAATGCACCGGGGCCGTCCGCGCGGCGACGACGCCCCGCGCGTGGGCGATGCACTGGATTTCTGGCGCGTGATCGCCTCGGACGAGGAACGGAGGCTGCTCCTGTTGGCCGAAATGCGCCTGCCCGGCGAGGCGTTGCTCGAATTCCGCATGGACGCCCAATGGGACAATGCCGTGGACCTGTCCATGACCGCCAAATTCCTGCCGCGCGGCCTGACCGGCATACTCTACTGGTACGCCATGTACCCCTTCCATGTGCTGCTCTTCAAAAACATCGTCGAGAACATCTCCGACCTCGCGGGAACCATCCTCTACGAACCCGCCAGAAGGATTCGTTAATCATGGACAAACAGCTCAGAACCGGCAGGACCACCGGCACCTGCGCCGCAGCCGCGGCCATGGCCGGCATCCGCTTCCTGATCGCGGGCGAACGTCCCGACGCGGTGGACGCGCCCCTGCCTCCGGGCGGATTCCTGACCGTGCCCATTGAGCGCATCGCACCCGAGGGAAACGAGGTGCGCACGACCGTAATCAAGGATGGCGGCGATGACCCGGACGCCACCCACGGTCACGAAATCCAGGCCGTGGTGCGACTGGACCCCGACGGCCCGACGCCGCCCGCCGTGACGCTCGAAGGCGGCAAGGGGGTGGGCCGCGCCACCCTGCCCGGCCTGCCCGTGAACGTGGGCGAAGCCGCCATCAACCCCGACCCTCGGCGGCAGATCGAGAAAGCGGTCCGGCTGGCCGCTTCCGGGCTCGAATCCGGACGCATCCTGGTGACGATCGAAGTTCCCGAGGGCGAGGCCATCGCGAAAAAAACCATGAACCCGAGGCTCGGCATCGTCGGCGGCATCTCCATTCTCGGCACCCACGGCATCGTCAAGCCGTACTCGCACGCCTCGTGGATGGCGACCATCGACGAGGGGTTGAGCGTGGCCCGCGCCCAAGGGCTCGATCTGGCGGTCATGACCACGGGCCGCAGAAGCGAACGGCTGTACCAGGAGACCCGGCCCGGCACGCCGGAAACGGCCCTGATTCAGGCCGCCGATTTCTTCGAATTCTCCATGCGTTCCGCTGCCGACCATGGATTCGGCCGCGTCGCCTGGTCCGTGTTTTTCGGCAAGCTCGTCAAACAGGCGCAAGGGTTGCCGTACACCCACGCGGGAACGTATCCCGTGGACTTCGGGCTGCTGGCCCAACGCAGTCTCGAAACGGGCTGCGATCCGGTGCACGAACCGATCATCCGCACGGCCAACACCGCGCGGCAGGTCCTCGACCTTCTCAAGAACGACCCGGCCCGTCCGGCTCTCGTCGCCCGGCTCGCCGCGCTCGCCAAGAAAGCCGCCGAAGCGTTCTCCGATGACCGTGTCGCGGTAGAATATCTCGTGTTCGATTTCGACGGAGAGCGGTTGTTCTAGACAGAGGCGTCTTCTTTTTCTTTACTTTTGTAGCGCGGGAAGGTGTGCCGCGCTTCGCGGCAGACCGTGCGCGTTCTCATCACGTTTTGTTTCGCCTTTACGGCGACTTCCTTTTTTGCTGGCGCAGAAAAAAGGAAGCAAAAACTGCGCCTTTCGGCCCTTGCAGCTCCCGAAAGCAGTGGCCAAGAGCCTGTAGCGGCTTTCGCTGCCCGACAGGATGTCCGTCTGCGACGGACGCAGTCGGCCTACGCTTCGCCGCTTCAGACAGGCTCTAGGCCCCGGCTTTCGAACGTCTCCCGCGCAAGCGAGGGCCGCTCTTCTAGATCAATAAGACCTATTTCCGGCTCTTCGTTCTCGAAGGCCCTCCCCAAGGCGAACGCAAGGCAAATGGTCTACTACGAGCTCTAGCCCTGGATCAGCGGCCTAGAAGCCGACCGCGAAGGGGCGGCGGCTCCTGTGACGAGGAAGGAAAGACCTGCGAGAGTGAGAAGCTGGCCAGCGGGAAAGGGCTTATACCTTTGCTCGGATGGAGCCGACCCGAGCGGATCGGATTCTTGCCGATGATCCTGCGGGCGGCCGCGCTGGAAAAGGCCCTTTTCTTTCGTCTATTTCTTTTGGGCCAGCAAAAGAAATGGACCCCGCCGGGAGGGCATGGAGGTTGAAGGGGCAAGGCCCCTTCACTGGCTCTCGCGCCAACGGCGCGCTTCTTTCCATCAAAAGAAAAGCCGCCCCTTAGGGCGGCCTTCCATATTTGTTTTTTTTGGGAGGAGAGCGCGTGAAGGTGTGCCGCGCTTCGCGGCAGACCGTGCGCGTTCTCATCACGTTTTGTTTCGCCTTTACGGCGACTTCCTCTTTTGCTGGCGCAGAAAAAAGGAAGCAAAAACTGCGCTTTTCGGCCCTTTCAGCTCCCGAAAGCAGTGGCCAAGAGCCTGTAGCGGCTTTCGCTGCCCGACAGGATGTCCGCCTGCGGCGGACGCAGTCGGCCTACGCTTCGCCGCTTCAGACAGGCTCTAGGCCCCGGCTTTCGAACGTCTCCCGCGCAAGCGAGGTACTGTCTTCAAAATCGATAGACCTTATTCCCCGCTCTTCGTCCTCATAGCCGCTACCCAAATCCACCCCGAAGGCGGTTGCACTCGGCTAGCCCCCTTACGAGCACCAGCCCTGGATCAGCGGTCTAGAAGCCGACCGCGAAGGGGCGGCGGCTCCGGTGACGAGAAAGGAAGAACCTACGAGAGTGGGAAGCTGGCCAGCGGGAAAGGGCTTATACTTTTGCTCGGATGGAGCCGACCCGAGCGGATCGGATTCTTGCCGATGATCCTGCGGGCGGCCGAGCAGGGAAAGGCCCTTTTCTTTCGTCTATTTCTTTTGGGCCAGCAAAAGAAATGGACCCCGCCGGGAGGGCATGGAGGCTGAAGGGGCAAGGCCCCTTCACTGGCTCTCGCGCCAAAGGCGCGCCTGACTTATCGTAATCGCGCACCTCCCCGCGAGGAATCACCCATCTTAATCAAAAACAAAAAAGCCGCCCCTTAAGGCGGCCTTCCTGTTTCCCGTCATCTATTCACTTTTCTGGAAAGCTTCCCAGTCGGCCAGGAAAGTGGCCAGCCCCTTGTCCGTGAGCGGGTGCTGCATGAGCTGCATGATCGTCGCATACGGCAAGGTAATCACATCCGCGCCGATGAGACCGGCCTCAAGCACGTGCAGGGGATGCCGCACCGAAGCGACCAGAATCTTGGTTTCGAAATCGTAATTGTCGAACATGGTCCGCATCTGTTCCACGCCCTCCATGCCGGACTGGCTCAGCCCGTCGAGCCTGCCGACGAACGGCGAGACGTAGGTGGCTCCGAGCTTGGCGGCCAAAAGGGCCTGCGTGGGCGAAAACACCAGCGTCACGTTGGTCCGAATGCCCCGTGCGGTCAGCTCCCTGAGAGCCTTGAGCCCCTCCGGGATCATGGGAATCTTGACCACCACGTTGGTGCCGAAGGACACCAGGTCTTTGGCTTCCTTTATCATTTCCTCATGGGTTGTGCCGATGACCTCAAGGGAGACCGGGCCTTCCACCAGCTCGCAGATACGCGCGGCCTGCCTGCGCCAATCGCCGCCCTCGCGGGACATGAGCGTGGGATTGGTGGTCACGCCGTCGAGCAAGCCGAGCTCGCCCACTTCACGAATCTGATCCAGGTTGGCGGTATCGAGAAAGAACTGCATGTTTCCTCCTAGGTGGCGGGGCGGGACGCTCCGGGGTTTGCAGGGCTGTTCATAACATAAACGAAATTAAGTGAAAACCATCCACAATCGTTTTCCTTTCATGCGCATTATCCTTCCCCCCCGGCTTTGTTTCGTTTACATTGCGGCAATGAGCAAGACAAAACCCGTCCGCATCATCGGGCTGCCGCCCGGCTCCCTTTCCCTGCCTGAAACCGCAGCCTTGGCCCTCGCCGAAGCCGACCTCGTGGTGGGCGGCAAACGGCTCCTTGAGGCCTGTCCGGACAGCTTGCTCCAGGCCCATGCCCATCGGCTGGCCATTACCGGTTCTCTCAAGCCGGTGATCGAAACCATACGCAAGGCGGCCAACAAGGGACGCCAAGTGGTGGTTCTGGCCGACGGGGACCCGCTTTTCTTCGGCATAGGCAAGCGCCTGGGCGAGGAATTGGGCCGCGAAAACCTGGTGGTGGAGCCGAGCCTGTCCACGGTGCAGTTGGCAGCGGCCCGGCTGGCCCTGCCGTGGCAGGAGATGGACTTCGTCTCCCTGCACGGGCGCGACGACTACGCCCCGCTCTATGCGGCTTTGGTCCGCGCGGACCTCATCGCTGTCTTCACCGACGCCGAGAACTCCCCGGCCGAAGTGGCCCGCGCCCTGCTCGAACGCGGGGCAGACTGCTTTTCCATGACCGTGCTGGAAAACCTGGGCGCGCCCGACGAGCGCATCAGGCCCCTGGCGTTGTGGGAAACCTGGGGCATGGATTTTTCGCCCCTGAACCTGGTTATCCTGGAACGTCAATACCCGCCGGAGATAGGTCTTTCCCTGGGCATCCCGGATCACTTCTACCTGCATCAGAAAAATCTGATTACCAAACTGCCCGTACGCGCGGCCGGACTGGCCCATCTGAATGTGGCCCCGGACTCCACCGTCTGGGACCTTGGCGCGGGCTGCGGCTCCGTGTCCATCGAGGCGTCCCACCTGGCCAGGCGGGGACGGGTCTTCGCCGTGGAACGGAACAAGACCCGGGCGGCCATGATCCGCGAAAACATCCGGCGCACCGGGGCGTGGCTGGTGGACGTGGTCCTCGGCGAAATGCCGGGCGCGCTTGAAGGTTTGCCCGAGCCGGACCGCATCTTCATCGGCGGGGGGCTCGGAGGGGAATCCAACCAGGACACCGTCCTGCTCGAAACGGCCTGCAGCAAACTCAAGCCGCGCGGACGGATCGTGGTCCACTGCATTCTTCTCGATTCCCTGCACACGGCCAAAGCCCATTTCCAGGCGCACGGCTGGCACTTCGGCGTGACCCAACTCCAGGCGTCGGCCACGGACTCCCTGGCCGGAGACCTGCGTTTCAAGGCGCAGAATCCTGTCTTCGTGCTCTGGGCCGAAAAGCCCTAACGCTGCTTGCCGTCCTTTCCGCTCCCGACGGCATACGATGCCGCCAGACGGGAGTAGGTCCCGTCGGCCCGGATTGCGGCCAGTCCTTCATTGAAGCGAGCCAGGAGGCCGCTCGCGCCGGGATACGCCCTGGAAACCATGAGGCACAGGTGCGCAAGGGCCCACGGGGTGGGTGTGGAGCCGAACTGGCTTACGCGGTCGGGGTAGACGCGTTTGACGAGCGCCCAACCCGCCAATTCATCATCGGCGAACAGGGCGCACCGCTCCTCCCAGACCTTCCTGATGCCCGAGACCTCGCTGGAAGCGTAATCCATGCTGAGTCCCTTCGCCTTGAACACCTCCTCGTAATGATGGCCGGTGGTCCCTGCGATGGTGAACCCGCGCAGGTCCTCGAAGGAAGTGAAATCGTAGTCGCCCAGCCTTCCCTTGAGATAAAAGAAAACGTTCCGGCTGGTCCAGATCGTATCGCTGAACCAGGCGTATTCCTCCCGTTTCGCGGTGTGGGCAAAGGGAAAGGCCGCAAAGACGTCGCCCTGGCGGACCATCATGGCGCACCGCCGCCAGGGAAGCATCAGCACCGTCGTCTTCACCCCGCTCCGGGCGAACGCCGCCGCGACCACCTCGACCAGCAGCCCGGGCCGGTCCTGACGGTTCATGACGTTCGGGGCGTACTCTCCGGCGACAAGCGTGACGGACTCCTCGGCCCGAACCGGGGGGACGGAAAGCGACAGCAGGAGGACGAAAAACGCCAGGATTCGGATCATGGCCCCTATTAACACGCCCGTACGGATTCCGCCTCCATTATTTTCCATGGAGCGGCGGCTCTGTGGTGGCGCGCGGCGATCGCATGTATTACCCTGCGCTCATGTCCGAATCCAATCGCCGACGCATGTCCACGTCCCGCTCGCTCTTTTCCTGGGCCTTGTACGACTGGGCCAATTCCGGTTTTGCCGCATTGGTGCAAACCTTCGTTTTCGCCGCCTACTTCGCAAGGGCCGTGGCCGACAACGAAACTCTGGGCACGGCCTTGTGGGGAAACATGATGGGGACGGCCGGACTGGTCATCGGCCTTGGCGGGCCGGTGCTCGGCGCCCTGGCCGACCGCGCCGGGCGGCGCAAGCCATGGCTGGCCGCCTTTACCGCCCTGTGCATCGCGGCCACGGGGCTGCTGTGGTTCATCCGGCCCGACCCGTCCCATGTCTGGGCCGCTCTCGCCCTGGCCGGGCTCGGCACCATCGGCAGCGAGTACGCCATGATCTTCTACAACGCCATGCTCCCGGACCTGGCCCCGCGCCGGCGCATGGGCCGCTGGTCGGGCTGGGGATGGGGACTGGGTTACGCGGGCGGCCTGGTCCTGCTCCTGATCGCCCTCTACGGCCTGGTCAAAACGCCCGGCTGGTTCGGCATTCCATCCACGGACGCGCTCAACGTGCGGGCGGTCATGCCCCTGACCGCCCTGTGGTATCTGCTCTTTTGCCTGCCTCTCTTCCTGTTCACCCCGGACACGCCCTCCGCGAACATCCCGCCGAAACGCGCCGTGCGCGAAGCGGTCTCCCAGTTGCGAAATTCCCTGAGGGACCTGCGCAAACACCGTTCGATCGCCCTGTTCCTGCTCGCCCGCATGTTCTACAACGACGGCCTGACCACCATGTTCGCATTCGGGGGCATTTACGCCGCTGCGGCCTTCGGCATGACCCCCGACGAGGTCATCGTCTTCGGTATCGGGCTGAACGTCACCGCCGGACTGGGAGCGGCCGCCTTCGCCTGGCTGGACGACCGCCTCGGCCCGCGCAGTACCATAATCCTCTCCCTGATCGGCCTTGTCGTGCCGGGCACGGCCATCCTGCTGGTCCAAAGCAAAGCCCTGTTCTGGATTTTCGGACTGGCTATCGGTATATTCGTGGGTCCGGTACAGGCTTCAAGCCGCTCCTGGCTGGCCCACGCGGCCCCGGCCGGGAAGCGCACCGAAATGTTCGGGCTCATGGCCCTGTCGGGCAAGCTGACCTCGTTTCTGGGGCCATTTCTGGTGGGCTGGCTGACGCTGGCCACAGGCAGCCAACGGCTGGGCATGTCCGCCGTGGTCGCCCTGTTCGGCATAGGCCTAGCGGTCATGCTGTTCGTCCCCGCCCCAACCTGCAAGGAGGAGTGACTCATGTCGGATTTCCGCTTCGAACTAACCGATGGGGAAAAACAATACCTCAAGAATCTCGTGATCCAGGCCATCTCTTCCGGCCTGGGAATCGGCGACGGGCCGCATACGCCGCCGGAACCGCCCACCGAAAAGTTGCGCGGGCATCTCGGGGCCTTCGTCACGCTCAAGCTCCACGGCAGCCTCCGGGGCTGCATCGGCAACGTCTACGGCGCGGGCGAACTGTACCGCACGGTCTGGGACATGGCCCTGTCGGCGGCCTTCCGCGACCCGCGCTTCCCGCCCCTCACCGAGGGCGAATTTCATGCGATGGAATATGAAATCTCGATCCTCGGCCCGATCGAACCGTGCCCGGACCCGGCCCTGGTGGAAGTAGGACGCCACGGCCTGATAATGCGCCGCGGCGGACGGTCCGGGCTGCTCCTGCCCCAGGTCCCGGTGGAATGGGACTGGGACCGGGAAACGTTCCTGTCCCAGACCTGCGCCAAGGCGGGCCTCCCCCGCGACGCCTGGCAGGAGGCCGACACGGAAATTTATTGGTTCGAAGCCGAAGTGTTCTAATTCCAACCTTTAGAAAGAGGAAAATCTCCTATCGACAGTGGTACTTATTATCGTGTATAGATTTCTTCCATGAACAGGCGGTCCGGCATATCTCCAGACCGCACAATTTGCCGTGCGCAAGGTATTTGATGTCGGAAAAGGCTGAAAAAGAAACAGACAACCAGACCGCCCCTGTCGAAAACAAGGTCGTCAAAATACCGGGTGTGCAACTGAGCGTATCCCCCGGCAAGGACGTGATAATTCGCGTCCCTGGAGCGGACCGTTCCTACCGGGGCCGCATCGTGGGTTACGATCCCTACGAATATCTCATCGCGTCGGTCCGCCTGCCGGGCCGCATCCGCAGAGAGCTGGCCATGGGCGGCCAGATCATCGTCAAATATATTCATCAGGGCACGGTCTACGGGTTCAAGAGCCTGGTGCACAACGCCATCACCTCGCCGACCTCGCTCATCTTCTTCGATTACCCCTCGGTGATGGAGAAAGTCGAGCTGCGCCGGGACACGCGGACAAAGTGCAACATCGACGGGATGCTTCAGGCCGAGGACGCGGAATATGAATGCATGATCGTCAACATCAGCGCCACCGGCTGCAAGGCCTCGGTCCGCGCCGGATCGCGGGAACCCATCGCCCGTGTCGAAGTGGGCGACGCCCTGGTGGCCATCGTCAACCTCGGAACCGAAGGCACGCTCAAGCTGCCCATCGTGGTCCGAAACATTCAGCGCGAGCAGGGTATTCACACCCTGGGCGCGATGTTCCTCGACCTCAACAAGACGGAAGAGGAAAAAATAGGGAACTACCTGGAAAGAATGCGCAGATTGACCCGCTAACCAACGGACTCGCGACATGATCAAGAAAATCCCCATCGAAGACCTGAAGCCAGGCATGGAAGTGGTCCGGGTGGCCAAGGAACTTTGGTACCACCTGCCCTACCTGTATGCCGACCCCGGCATCATCGAATCCGAAGAGGAAGTGGCCCGTCTCCAGGACCTGGGCTACAGGGAGGTCTTCGTCGCCGTCGACGAGGAAGGGGATGAGTCCGACGAGGCGCGCCTGAACCAGTTCGCCGCCGCGCGGGAGGATGCCCCGAAGCGGCCCGAGCGCATTCCGTTCCAGCAGGCCATCTCTTCCGCCATGGTCACGTACGAGGACGCCATGGCCCACGCCATGCGGATAGTCCACGACGCCAAGCTCGGGCGCAAGATGGATTATGCCGCGTCCCTGGAGACCGCCGGGGCCATCGTGGAATCGGCCGTGTCCAACCCCGACACCCTGGTCTGTCTGGCCAAGCTGTCCGAATTCGACGACTACACATACACCCACTGCATCAACGTGGCCGCCATCAGCGTGGTCTTCGGCGAGTACATCGGCATGTCGCGGGAGGAACTGGTCCTGCTCGGCGTGGCCGGAATGATGCACGACCTGGGCAAAACCACCGTCCCTGCCAGAATCATCAACAAGCCCGGTCCCCTGACCTCGGCTGAGCGGGACGAGGTGCGGCGCCACCCGGAGTACGGCCGCGATCTTCTCAGGCGCAACAGCGACATCCACGCAAAGGTCCTGCGGGCCGTACTGCACCATCACGAACGGCACAACGGCTCGGGCTACCCCGACGGGCTGGCCCGCAAGGACATACCGGCCTTCGCCCGCATTCTCTGCCTGGCCGACGTATACGACGCCCTGACTTCCGACAGGTGCTACAAGAACGCGATCCTGCCCAACAAGGCGCTGGGCATCATGTACGGTATGCGCGACCAGGACTTCGACCCCACCGAGGTCCAACTGTTCATCAAATGTCTGGGCATCTTCCCGGCTGGCAGCTTCGTGCGCCTGAACACCGGGGAGTACGCCCTGGTCTTCGAGAGCAACTCGCGCGAACCGCTCAACCCGAAAATCCGGATCATCATGGACGCGGACATGAAGCCCATTCGCACACGCGACGTGGACCTGACCCAACAGTTCGATCGGGGCAAGGCCATCGAGATACTGGAGTGCGCCGACCCTTCGTCCTACCGCAGGACCCTGATGAATTACCTGGCCCCGAACTGATCCGCCCCGCCGGAGGGATTCGATGCTGGACATGGACATTTGGCTTGGCGTGATCGTGCTGACGATCCTGCTGTACGGGATCAAATGGTGGCACGGCAGCCGAAGGAGGGTGAAGGTCTATCGGATCTCGCCCGAATCCCTGAAACGTTCCAGGGAAGTGCTGGTCGGCGTCCTCCCCCTGGTGGAGGACGGAGAGAACTTCCCCCTGGACAGGCAGCAGCTCGCCTACCCGAAGGAAGACATCAAAAGCGCGGCCAAGATCATGGCCTACTACTTTTGGAAAAAGCGCCGTCACGACGAGCTGGCCCGGATCAGGAACTGCTTCGTGTCCCTGTCGCGGTTCCAGGACGGCGCCCTGGACCTTGAAGCGCAGGAACGGCAGGCCTCACGCGAACGCGGCAGGCTGGAGCGCGAGTTCAACCACTACATGACCCACTCGCCCTTCAACGCCAAACGCCGCATCTGACCCGTCACTTCCTTTCGGAACCCGCCTTGCGAATCTCGACGAAGCGTTCCTTGAGCCGGGCCAGGATATGGTCGTACCCCTCCGGCGTGTGGGGAATCATACAATTGGTGCAGTCTTTGACGCCCGAATCAAGGATGGCGTAGTTGCCTCCGCACTCCTCGAAAAAATAGAGCGGGCAGTAGCAGAACATGCAGTTGAAACGCTCCGGCCGCCTGGTCTTGTGGCAGGGGAAATACTCGCAGTCCGTATTGCTGAAAAAACGATGGCTGTTCTTCATGTCAGCGGAACTGTACCTGCTTGGCGGGCGGCTCGCAATCCCCGTCCTCGGGGAATGGGGCAAAGGGGAAAGGCCGCCGGTTGTCGTTCAGGGTGGCGTAACGCATGATCCTGTAGCCGTACTGGGACAGGTTGTTGCACATCCGCCTGAGCGGTTCGCTCCGTTTCCGGGAAACGAGCAGGTAGCCGAACTGGAACAGGGTGGCCACTTGAATTATCAACTTCAGGACCTCAAAAAAAATCAGACAGACCAGCGTGACAAGGAAGCGCCTAAGAATTTCGGTCCGGCTCACAGTGGTCATTCTTGTTTCCGCAGACATGTAACACCTTCCGGGTTGACGTTCACTCTGAACGAGTCTACCCCAACCGAGCCGTTTCGCGCAACCGCCATCCCCTAAGCAGGACTGGACATCTTCGGCGTCATCGCGCAGACTTCGGTTTTCGTTCATATGATCAACCATCTATCGCGTTACGTGCCCCCTATCGGACACACGTAGCCAAAAAGGTGATAATAGTAACTATGAGATTCAATAATCTATCTGTCAAATTTCGGCTCGCCATCGGTTTTTCCCTCCTTTCGATCATCTTCATCGGTTTCGCCCTGTTTCAGAGCCACGCCATGAACAGCCTGTCCGAACTCCAAGACGCCGAGGTCGAAGCCACCCGGGAGATGACCGCCCTGCTGGAAATGGAAATCCGTCTTGAATCCATCAACGCGGATTTCGCCCGTACACTGCTCCGGCCTGATGCCGAGGCGTTCAAGAAGAAAGTTGCGGGACTGCGCGACGAGACTACGCAGGACCTGGAGATAGCCCGGTCCGTGGCTGACAGGCTCAGCATGGAGAGCCGGGTGGAACGGCTGGACAAATCCTACCAAGACCTCCTGGGAATCCTGGAAAAGGACCTCCCCGAGATGCTCAACGGCGGGTATGCCGACCAATCGGGCCTCTACGCCCTGAGCGGCCGCATGGACGAACACTTTCGGATGGCCAAGGAACAGATTGACGCCCTCCAGGCTCAACTCGACACATCCATTGAACAGGAACACGACGCGTTCGTCCTGAGCCGGGATGAGCTTTCCACGACAACGCTCATCATCACCGTAACGGTGGTGGCAGCCGCCATCATTCTCTCCATATTCATGGCCGCGGGCATCGCGCGTCCCGTCAACAAGGCCCTGGCTTTCGCCCGCGAGATAGCCAAAGGCAACTTCGACGCCACGCTCGACGTGCGGCAGAAGGACGAGATCGGACGGCTGTGCGCTCTGCTGGTGAACATCACCGAAACGCTCAATATCATGTCCACACGGTTCAAGGAGACGGCAACCGCCATAGAAGTGGGCAAATTGCGGACCAAGGCCCCGGCCGACGGGCTTGAGGGCGAGTTCGCCGGGATTCTCGGCCACAGCAACGAAATCGCCGAAGCCCTTGTCCGGTATCTCGACTCCATCCCGCTGCCGGTCATGACCATCGACACCAAGATGAACGTCCTCTTCCTGAACGAAACAGGCCGGACCCTGGGCGGATTCAAGGACCACAACGCCTACAGCGCCGTGAATTGCCACGACATCTTCAGGACCTCGGACTGCCACACCGAGAAATGCGCCTGCACCACCTGTATGCGCACCAACAAGATGGAAAGCTCCGAAACCGATGCCCATCCGCGGAACATGGACCTGGACATCAAATACACGGGCAAGCCCATCCACGACGCCGACGGCAAGATTGTCGGCGCGGTGGAGATCGTCGTGGACCAAACCGAAATCATGACCCTGCAACGCAAAAACGCCCTTCTCGCCCAACGCGCTGCGGATATATCCCACACGCTGGCCGATTCCTCCGCCGACCTCAGCGCGCAAGTTGAGCAGGCCACCCAGGGTTCCCGCATCCAAAACGAACGGACAACCGAAACGGCCACGGCCATGGAAGAGATGAACGCCACGGTGCTGGAGGTGGCGCGCAACGCGAGCCGGGCGGCAGAAAACACCAGCCAGACCCGGGCCAAGGCCGGTGAAGGCGCGGAAGTCGTCAACCAGGTGGTCAACGCCATCCGGAAGGTCCAGGAACACGCCGACCAGCTCAAGACGGACATGACCGGCCTGGGCGAGCAGGCCGACTCCATCGGAAACATCATCGAGGTCATCTCCGACATCGCGGACCAGACCAACCTGCTTGCGCTCAACGCGGCCATTGAAGCGGCCCGCGCAGGCGAGGCGGGCCGGGGGTTCGCCGTGGTCGCCGACGAGGTGCGCAAGCTGGCCGAAAAGACCATGACCGCCACCACCGAAGTGAACAACGCCATCAGGGCTATCCAGGAATCCAGCCGGGCGAACATCGCCTCCACGGACACGGCCGCCGAAGCCGTGGCCCAGAGCACCCGCCTGGCCGACCAGGCCCTGGCCATGCTCGACGAAATCGTGGCCTACTCCGACGACTCCTCCGGGCAGGTCCAGTCCATTGCCGCCGCCTCGGAGGAACAGTCCGCGTCGGCCGAGGAAATCGCCCGGGCGACCGAGGACATCAACCGCGTATCCGACGAAACCAGCCAGTCCATGACCCGCGCAGCAGGTTCTGTGGGCGAGCTTCAGCATATGGTCACCGAGCTGGACGAACTCATTCAGCAGATGGTCGCCTAACCGCCAAAACCTATTCAAAAACACCAAGGGGGCAGGGAACGGCGACGCCGTTCCCTGCCCCCTTTCCATCGACGCAAGCCCCCGGACGGCATCAAGGCCCGACCTTCTTTCGCGCAGGCGCGGCCGGTTCGGGCTTCGCTCCATCAACCCATTTAATTTATATTGACTTCTTGAAACGCAAGCCTGAAATATCTTCGTATCATGCATACGACGAACACCTCACCGTCTCAGCGTCTCATTCCGTTTTTTCTGCTCCTACCGCTGTTCCTTTGGCTGTCCCCTGCCCGCGCCCAGGCCGGGGACGCAACCGCTTCCAGCGCCGACACCGGCTTGTACGCGAAAGCCGGAATATCCTTATACCTCATTGATTTGCCTGAATATCTTCCGCTCTGGAACCGCATCGACCAGGACAAAGGCGATCGCTTGTCCACATTCGACGAGACTGTGACCGCGCCCATGACGCAAATAGCCCTCGGGTGGGGAAAAAGCGGCGGTCAGTTCGTTGAAGTCCGAGGCGGATTCGCGGAGTCGAATCCGGTCAAGGAGGGGGCGTATTCCCCCTATGGCGACTACACGAAGGTCGGTTATTTCCCTGTTTCAGGAAATAATTCCGGATTTGGCGGGGCCGGAACGGCGGGGACGGCCTATACGCGAACCGAACTCCAATTCCGTCAGTTGGTCGGGGAGCTGATTGCGGGAACGCAGTGCGCCGCATGGGGGCCCGGCCTCGAACTGTTTGCCGGATACTGGGGAATGAAGCTCGATCAGGAATACTCTGTGGACTACCATTCCAGCACCGGGGACCGGATGACCCTTTCCGACGATGCTGAAGCCACCTACAACGGTGTGCTGTTCGGAATCAGGCTGATTAGGCAGGCCGGACCGGTGAAGCTGTCCCTGGAAACAACTCAAGGCGTCGGAGCCGTGTCCGCGAGCTACGATTCAAGGATGAATTCCAATGCGCAGGGAGGGAAAAGCTCCATTTCGCAGACCGAAAACGACTTTGCCTACCGGGGCACCCTGGACGGAACCATTTCAGCCAATGTCTGGAACAAACTGGACATCGGCCTGAAGGGCGGCCTGCAATACCTTTCGTACGTGCCCCAGATCCTGGGCAGCGGGCAGGGATACAGGTCCATCAAGGAACCATCCTACGGCCCGGCCGGACCGGCCCACATCAGGGGCAAATCCTCCCTGGCGGGCAGTCTGGGCCTGGACCTGACCTATTCCTTCTGACCGGCGGCCGTCAGCTCGCCAGCCACTTGACCCAGAGCTTGCGGGTCCTCGGGCCGTCGAATTCGCAAAAATAGATTTTCTGCCAAGTTCCGAGCATGAGATTGCCGCCCTCGACAATGACCATCTGGTCGCAGCCGAACAGGGACGACTTGATGTGCGCGTCCGAGTTGCCTTCGGCGTGGCGGTAATCGCCGCCATGGGGCACGAGCTTGCGCATGTTCACGACGATGTCGCGGACAACGTCAGGGTCCGCGCCCTCGTTGACCGTCACCGCTCCGGTGGTGTGTGGACAGTAGAGGAGCAACGCGCCGTCGGACCATCCGTTTTCCATGACGACCCTGCGCACGGCTCCGGTGATGTCGACCAATTCCTCACGGTCGCGGGTGCGAATTTCCAGAATCTCCATGGCGTCCTCCCGGCGCGTCAGGCGCGGTACATGTGCTTGAAATCCTTGTCGTAGAGCAGCGACTTGGCCTTGCCCGCGTCCTCGTGGCCCTGTCCGGGCAGGACCAGGAACACGGTCTGGCGGGTGAAGCCGTTCAGCCGGGCGGCTTCGGCAAGCCCGCCCAGTTCGATCTCGACCAGTTTCTCGTCCGGCCAGCCCACGCGGTAGGCCATGACCACCAGGGTGGATTCCGCCATGCCGCCCGCCAGCAACTCGGACTGCACGCCCTCGGGATCGCCCGCCGAAAGATAGATGCACATGGCCGAGCCGTGGGCAGCGAGCTTGCGCAGTTTCTCGCCCTCGGGCACCGGAGTGCGCCCTTCCAGCCGGGTAAAGATGAGCGTCTGCGTCACTTCGGGCACGGTATACGACCGTCCGGCCGCCGCTGCCGCCGCGAACCCGGCCGTCACGCCCGGCACCACCTCATGGGTAATTCCGGCCTCGTCGAGCAGGGCCATCTGCTCGCGAATGGCCCCGTAGAGCGACGGATCGCCGGTATGAACACGGGCCACCTTGCCGCCCGAAGCCACGGTCTCCGCCATGAGCGCGTGGGTTTCCTCCAGGCTCATGGGCGCGGAATCGGCCACCCGGGCGTTCGGCCCGGCCCCGGCCACCACTTCGGCAGGCACCAGGGAACCGGCGTAGAGCACCAGATCGGCCTCGGCGATGAGCCGACGCCCCTTGACGGTCAACAACTCCGGATCGCCCGGCCCGGCTCCGATGAAATACACGTCAGCCATCACAGCACCTTGCACAGGTAGTCGGGGTTCTGGCGCAGCCCGTTCACCGCGATGAGCGCGCACGCCTCCGCATCCGAAGCCGCATTGTGGTGATTCAGCTCGATGCCGAGAAACTCGCACACGCTCGGGAGCTTGTTGGAGGCCAGCTCCCAGGTCTTGCGGGCCAACTGCACCGTACACAGGAAAGGCTGCTCCGGCGCGGTCCGGCCCGCCTCACGGCAGCAGGTTTGCAGCACCGACTTGTCGAAAGCAGCGTTGTGCGCCACGATAAAGTCCGCGCCCTCGAAAAACGGCTCCAGCTTCGGCCAGAGGTCGCCGAAACTCGGCTCGTCGCACACGTCCGACCAGTGTATCCCGTGCACGCGCACGCAAAACGGATTGAACTGGGCCCTGGGCGGCCGGATCAGGCGATAGTCCCGGGCCACGATCTCGCCCCGGTCCACCACCACGATGCCCAGCGCGCACGCCGAATCCCGCTTCGGGTCCGCCGTCTCGAAATCAATGGCCACAAACCGCACGTCGTCTAATGTCGGCATTTTTTTGTTGCCTCCGGCGGCCGGGGGAAGGGGAGAGGGGCCCCCATTGAAAGGCTTCCCCTCTCCCCTTCCCCCGAACCCCCATCCCCTCTCCTCTCCTAAACTTTTTGGGTGCCTACGGCGGGAAGAGTCACAGGGATGGGTAATATTTTTTATAAGTTGCTACAAATACCGCTCCGGCCATTCCCTTACGTTGCCGAATGCCTTCCGCGAAGCGGCGCCAAAACGTTTGGGAGATTCTCAAGAACCTTTTTCAAAAGGTTCTTGAGCGGGGTCCGGGGCAGCGCCCCGGCCGCTGGAGGCATTCCCCTAAAAGCCCTCTTCCAGCGGCGGCCAGACCAGGGCCTGACTTTCCGCATCGGCCGCGCCGACGGACAGGGCGGCCGGCTTCCGGTTGCCGGGCTTAAGGTGCACGACCCGGCCGCGCGTTTCCAGGCGGCCTTCGGCCAGCCATTGCAGGGCCTGGGGGAAAACGCGGTGCTCCAGCTTGATGATACGGGCCCCGAGTTCGTCGCCGCCTTCACCCGGCTGGCAGGGGACGGCGGCCTGGGCAATGACCGGGCCGTGGTCCATCTGCTCGTCCACGAAATGCACGGTGCAGCCGGATATCTTGACCCCGTATTCGGCGGCGTCGTCCTGGCCGTGCACGCCGGGAAAACTCGGCAGCAGGGCGGGATGGATGTTGATGACGCGCCCCCGAAACGGTTCGAGAAAGACAGGGGTGACGATGCGCATGAACCCGGCCATGACCACCGCGCCGGTCTCGTCCACGCCCGATTCCCGGATGACCCTGACCATTTCCTCGTCGAAAGCCTCGCGCGAATCGAAATCCGTATGCAGCAGTACCCGGGTCGGGATGTTGTGGTTGCGCGCCCGGGTCAGGCCGTAGGCGTCCTCACGATTGGACACCACCACTTTAATCTCGGCGTCGAGCGCCCCCGCTTCGATGCGGTCGATGATGGATTGCAGATTGGACCCGCCCCCGGACACGAGGACGGCAATGGGCATTGCCATGGATGCTCCCTTGGATGGTTGAAAACGGCGGGGTCGGCCCCGCCCCAGAACTTGGCCCAAAGCGCGCGCTTTTTCAAGAACGGATTTCCCGCCTGGAGGCTGCATTGATTTTTCGGGCCGCAATCCTTATATTCCGCCCGATTTGCCCCGACACCACAAATAAAGTCACATGAAACGCCTGTTCA
Source organism: Desulfovibrio sp. Fe33 (assembly GCF_028532725.1). Classification (NCBI taxonomy): domain Bacteria; kingdom Pseudomonadati; phylum Thermodesulfobacteriota; class Desulfovibrionia; order Desulfovibrionales; family Desulfovibrionaceae; genus Desulfovibrio; species Desulfovibrio sp. Fe33. The sequence goes on along the minus strand of NZ_JAQKGU010000009.1, from coordinate 129,162 downwards.
CCCCCCTGATTTTCTTCCTGCTGCTTTGTCCCGGCCGCGCCGCCGGTGAGGACCTGCTCGTCATCACCGAGTCCAACCCGCCATTCACTTTGAACGAAACCTGCGGCCCCGCCGGGATCGCCACGGACCTGTTTCTGCTCATGGCCAAACGGAGCGGGCTCGACGTGAAGCGCCCCGACATCCGGTTCTGGCCCTGGGCGCGCGGCTACCAGGAGATACGAGAAAAGCCCAACGTCATTCTCTTCGCCACAGCCCGGACCGGCGAACGGGAGGCCCAATTCCGCTGGATCGGCCCCATCGCCACCCTGCGCAGCGGATTGATCGCCCTGAAATCAAGACGCCTCGCCATCAAGGACCCGGTCAGCGCGGCCTGGCGATACAGATACGGCACCATACGATCCAGCGCCTCGGAGCAGGATCTTATCAACCGAGGCGTGCCGCCCGCCTGGTTGGAGCGCGTGCACGACCGCGCCCTGAACATCCGCAAGCTCGTCAACGGGCATATCGACGTCCTGGTGGGCAACGAGGCCAACACCCTTTACACCATCCGCCGACTGGGCCTTGACCCGAACGACTTCGAGATGGTCTGCCCGCTCATGACCACCGACCTGTATTATGCCGCCAGCCCGGACCTGGACCCGTCCATGGTGCAGAAGCTGCAAACCGCCCTGGACTCCCTCAAGGCCGACGGCACCGCCGCCCGTATCACCGCGCAATATCGCCAAGAGCGGGCCGGGCGTCCGTTCCGGGAGGAAATGCTGCAAGCGCAACAATAATCGCCGTTGAGCGGTAGCGCGAAATCCAAGAGTGTGATACGGATTATCATTACCGAATTCACGCAGGCGTTTCCCCGGCAAATTGGCGCGCCGCACGACGCCTCCGGCACACCCAAGGAGATTCCCCATGGCAGGAAAATACGAAAGGAAACAGTCTAAGGACGGCCAATGGATGTTCAACCTCAAGGCCGGTAACGGCGAGATCATCCTGACCAGCGAACTCTACACCACCAAGGCCGCGTGCGACAACGGCATCGCCAGTGTACAGAAGAACAGCCCCCTGGATGAGCGTTACGAGCGCAAGGAAGCCAAGAACGGCAAACCCTATTTCGTGCTCAAGGCCGCCAATCACCAGGTCATCGGCAAGAGCGAGATGTATTCGTCCGCCGCGTCCATGGAAAACGGGATCAACTCCGTGAAGACCAACGGCCCGACCACCAACATCGTGGACGCTTAGTTTTTTCCGACCCAGAATTGAAAGAGGACCGGCGCGCAGGTATTGCGCGCCGGTCCTCTTTGTTTGTCGAATGGAATCCGGGCCTATTCGGCGGCAGCGTCCTTGAGCAGCGCGTCAACCAGGCCGGGGATGGTGTAGTCGCCGGGCTCGATGGCCGGGATCAGGCCGAATCCCCTGACGGTATCGGAGGTGATCGGGCCGATGGAGGCGATCTTCACCCCCGGGCACGCCTTGAAGGCATCCGCCGGGACAAGCTCGAAGAAGTTTTCCACCGTGCTCGACGAGGTGAAGGTCACGTAGCGGATTTCGCCGGAGGTCAACGCCTCCAGAATCTCGTCGCCGCTCGCCTGGCCCAGGCGGGTCTCGTAGACCGGCAGGACCGTGACGTTGCAGCCGGCGGCCTTCAGTTCGCGGGGCAGGACCTCGCGGGCCACCTTGGCGCGCGGGATGAGCACGTCGGAGCCCTGGATGCCGCGTTCAAGCAGCCCCTTGACCACGTGTTCGGCCACGTACTTCTCAGGAATGAAATCCGGCTCGATGCCGCGAGCCCGCAGCTCGTCGGCCGTTGCCGGGCCGATGGCGGCGATCTGCATTCCGCCGAAGATGCGCGCGTCCAGACCGATGGCCCGGAGCTGCTTCCAAAAATATTTCACGCCGTTGACCGAGGTGAACACCACCCACTGGTATCGGGCCAGTTGCAGGATGGCGGTCTCGACCTCGGCGTAGTCGTCCAGCGGCTCCACAGAGATGGTCGGGAACTCCCGGACGCACGCCCCGTGGCCGCGCAGGATGTCGACCAGTCCCGACGCCTGCTCGCGGGCGCGGGTGACGATGACGCCCTGCCCGAGCAGGGGCTTCTTCTCGAACCAGCCCAGCTTGTCGTGCAGGCTGCACACGCCGCCCACGATGATGATGGACGGAGCCTTCCACTGCCGGGCTTCGGCCTCTTGCGCCACCTTGTCCAGGGTGGACACGAACGAGGTCTGGTTGCAGCGGGTGCCCCAACGGACCAGCGCCACGGGAGTGTCGGCGGCACGGCCGTTGTCCATGAGATTCTTGGCGATCATGGGCAGGTTGCCCACGCCCATGTAAAAAACCAGGGTGGAGGTGGACTGTCCGTACACGGCCCAGTCATGCCCGGATTCGGACTTGGTCGGGTCCTCGTGGCCGGTGATGAAGCAGACGCTGGTGGTAAAGTCGCGGTGCGTCACCGGGATGCCCGCGTAGGCCGGAGCGGCCACGCCCGCGGTGATGCCCGGCACCACCTCGAAATCGATGCCCGCCTCGACAAGCTCCTCGCCCTCTTCGCCGCCGCGCCCGAAGACGTACGGGTCGCCGCCCTTCAAGCGGCAGATCCGTTTCCCGGACCGGGCCTTGTCCACGATCAGGTCGTTGATCTTGTCCTGCGGCAAGGTGTGATTGCCGCCCTTCTTGCCCACATACAAGATTTCACAACCAGGCTTGCACCACTTCAAGAATTCGGCGTTGGCCAGATAGTCGTAGATCATGACGTCGCAGGTCTCGATGATCTCCTTGGCCCGAAGGGTGAGCATCCCCGGATCGCCCGGTCCCGCTCCAACAAGAAACACGTTTGCCATAGCTTTGCCTCCGGCGGCTTGAGGGACCTCTTGAAAAAGGTCCCTCAAGAATCCTCCAAAACTTATTATCGCGGCGCAGCCCCTTCGTGCGGAATCCGCATTCCCGGGCGCGCCGTTTCGGGCCTGTTCGTCGCCCTGGACGCTAACTCATCACGCTTTCAAGGCGTGCCTTGAGCTGGGTGAGCTTGGTCTTTTCCTCTTCCATTTCGGCGAGCTTTTTCTTCTCGCCCTCGACAACCTCGGCCGGGGCGTTGTTGACGAAACCGGGATTCTTGAGCTTGCCCGCCACGCCCTTCATGGTCTTTTCGAGCTTGCCCAGGTTCTTGTCCAGGCGGGCCAGTTCGGACTCGAAATCCACCACGCCTTCCAGCGGGACGGACAATTCGTTACCCTGAACCACGGCCGCGCCCGAAGCCTTGGGAGCCTTGACGTCGGGACCGATGGTCACGTTTTCGATGCGGGCCAGAGAGCGGATCAAATCGAGGTTGGCCTCAAGCACGGCCATGTCGCCGTCGCTGACGGTCTTGATGAGCAGGTCGAGTTTCTTGGCCGGTTCGATCAAAAGTTCGGTGCGGATGTTCCGGGTGCCGGACACCACGCCCATGAACAGCTCCATCTCGGCCTCGGCCCTGTCGTCCAGGCAGCCGGGCCGCTTTTCCGGGAACGGCAGGGTGGCGATGTCCTCGGAGCGGTCGTCTCCGGCCGGACGGGGCAGCACGGACCAGATTTCCTGGGTGATGAACGGGGTCACGGGATGGAGCAGAACCATGGTCTCGGACAGCACGGTCCACAGCACACGCTGCGTGTCCGCCTTGGCCTTCTCGTCCTCGCCGTACAGGGCGGGCTTGATCATCTCCAGGTACCAGTCGCAGAACTCGGACCAGATGAATTTGTAAAGGGTCTGGGCGATCTCGTTGAACCGATATTCCAGGGTGGCGGCCGCAATGGACTCCTTGACCTCTTCAAGGCGATGGAGAATCCAGCGGTTGGCCAGGCCCTCGGCCTCGGTCACGTCCGCGTCCGGGATTTCGTCGGGCAGGTTCATCATGGCGAACCTGGTGGCGTTCCAGACCTTGTTCATGAAGTGCTTGTAGCCCTCGATGCGCTGTTCGGACAGCTTGATGTCCCGGCCCATGGCCGCGAAGCTGGTCAGGGTGAAGCGCAGGGCGTCCGCTCCGTATTTCTCGATCATGTCCAGGGGGTCGATGACGTTGCCCGTGGACTTGGACATCTTCTTGCCCTGCTCATCGCGGACCAGGGCGTGGATGTAGACATGATGGAACGGAACTTCCTTCATGAACTGAAGGCCCATCATCATCATGCGGGCGACCCAGAAGAAAAGGATGTCGAAACCGGTGACCAGACAGGAGGTCGGGTAATACTTGGCGAGCTCCTTGGTGTCGTCGGGCCAGCCCATGGTCGAGAACGGCCAGAGCGCCGAGGAGAACCAGGTGTCGAGCACGTCCTCTTCCTGGATGAGGCGGGAGGAGCCGCACTTGGTGCAGACGGTCGGGTCTTCCTTGGCCACGATCAGCTCGCCGCAATCCTCGCAGGTCCAGGCCGGGATGCGGTGGCCCCACCAAATCTGGCGGGAGATGCACCAGTCGCGGATTTCATCCAGCCACTGGTAGTAGGTTTTGGTCCAGTGCTCCGGGAAAATCTGGGTCTGCGCGGGAACGGCGGCGCGGGCCTTTTCGGCCAGGGGCTTCATGGAAACGAACCACTGGGTGGAGACATGCGGCTCGATGGTGGACTTGCAGCGGTAGCAGACGCCGACCGAGTGGTCGTGGTCCACGATCTCGCCGAGCAGCCCCTCGGCGTCCAGGTCTTCGAGCACGGCCTTGCGCGCGTCGGCCACGGACATGCCCCGGTATTTCTCGGGGGCGTTCTCGTTGATGAAGCCCTGCTCGTCCAGAATGGAAATGACTTCCAGCCCGTGCCTGCGGCCGATCTCCCAGTCGTTCATGTCGTGCGCCGGGGTGACTTTCAGGCAGCCGGTGCCGAACTCGACGTCGACATAGGAGTCGCCGATGATAGGCAGTTCGCGGCCCACCAGGGGCAGGATGGCGGTCTTGCCGATGAACTTGTTGAACCGCTCGTCGTCCGGGTTCACGGCGATGGCCGAGTCGGCCAGCATGGTCTCGGGACGGGTGGTGGCGATCACGAGATGGCCGGAGCCGTCGGCCAGGGGATACCTGACGTGATGGAGCTTGCCGGGCTTTGCCTCGTGCTCGACTTCGTCATCGGCCAGGGCGGTGTGGCAGCGGTTGCACCAGTTGATGATGTAGTCGCCCTTGTAGATCAACCCCTGTTCGAACAGGGCGACGAAAACCTCGCGCACGGCCTTGGCGCGCTGATCGTCGAAAGTGAAGCATTCGCGGGTCCAGTCGACGCTCGCGCCCATGCGGCGGATCTGGCTCAGGATGTGGTCGCCCTTCTCCTTCTTCCACTCCCAGACGCGCTCGATGAACTTCTCGCGGCCCAGGTCGTCCCGGGTCAACCCCTCTTCCTTGAGCCTGCGCTCGACCACGTTCTGGGTGGCGATGCCCGCATGGTCCGTGCCGGGCACCCACAGGACGTTCTTGCCCTGCTGCCGGTTGAAGCGGCAGAGGATGTCCTGGAGCGTCAGGTTCAGGGCGTGGCCCATATGCAGAACGCCGGTGACGTTGGGCGGAGGAATGACGATGGAGTAGGACTCTCCCGGACCGTCCGGGTCCGGGGTAAAGGTCTTGTTCTCTTCCCAGTGGGTCTCCCACTTGTCTTCCACATCCCACGGTTCGTAGGCTTTGGCTAACTCTTTCCGGGCCATGAAATTCCTTCCTTTATGCCTGCTGCCGGTGCCGGGCGACCGACGGCCTGAGATCTCGTATGGTTACGCTTGCGCAAGTGGTTGCGCCTTTGGTAGCGTCGGGCTACCCTTGTCAAGAGAGCCGCATATGTCAAGCATACATATATATTGGGACGAATCGCACTTCTGGGGCCTGCTGGCCGCCAGAGCACTCTCCGCGTGGCGCATCCCCCACCGGCTGGTGCGCGGCTCTGAAATAGCCGATGGCGCGCTCTCTGGCAAGCTCGGCGAGGTCCCGGCCGCGCTCCTCGTGCCCGGCGGACGCGCCAAGGGCAAGGCCGACCGGCTCGGCGTGCGTGGCATGGACGCCATCTGCGAATACGTGAACTCCGGCGGAGCCTACCTCGGCTTCTGCGGCGGGGCGGGGCTGGCCCTGACCGGCCCATACGGCCTGGGACTCTCTCCCTGGACGCGCAAGGGGTACCGCAACCGGCTCCATCACTTTCTCTCGGGCCACGTGGAAGCCCGCCTGGACAGCTCGAGCGACCTCGTGCCCGACGGCATGGACGAGGCCCTGCTGCCGGTCTGGTGGCCGGGACGGTTCGATCCCGCCGACCCGTCGGTCCGGGTCCTGGCCCGCTACGGCAAGCCCGGGCCGGATTTCTGGGTGGCGGATATCAACCTGTCCACCCTGCCCAAGGGGACCATGGCGGATTGGGAAAATCTCTACGGCGTGAATCTGAGCCCGGATTTCATGGAAGGAGCCCCGGTGGTGGCGGCCAACCGATTCGGCGCGGGACGAGTCGTCCTGAGCTACGCCCACCTGGAGACCCCCGCCTCAAACCAGGCCAACCGTTGGTTTTCGCACCTCCTCGGCCGCGTACTCGACGAACCCGAGACGGCTGCGGCTGAACGCAGGCCGGTCCCGGCCTGGGACGTGGCCGCCCGCCCCATCGTATGGGAGGACGCCACGCTCATCCGCGCCCGCCGGATTATGGAAGAAATCATCCGAACCGGCTCCGAACACTTCCTGCTCTTCTGGCGCAACCCGTGGCTGCTCGGCTGGCGGCGCGGCATCCCGGGCGCGGGCGTCAACACGCTGTATTCGCTCATCTGCGAAGCCCTGGCCTGCGAACCGTCGGACGAGGCCCTGGCCTTCTGGGACGGGATGCGCGACCGCTTCCGGGTGCTCATGGACCTGCTCGGCAATGGGCTGACCGGCTATCTGCTGGCCGAACGGCTGTCCATGACCGTATTCCACTCCGACTCGGGCGCGGTCTCCAAGGAAGGACTCAGGGAACAACGCCGCGCCCTGTTCGGGCTGCCCCCTGAGCCGGGCGGCATCTATGCGGACCTGGCCGGAATGCTGGAAGAGCTCTACTGGCGGCTGTACCCTTCCTCGACTCCGTAACTATTCTCGAATCAGCCGCTTTTCCAATGGATTGCCAGCTCCGATGTCCCGTGCTAAATTAACTCCCGAGAATGCGCCCCTCCATCCGGGACGGTCCGGCCGGGGCAAATCCAGCTTTCACTCCTTATCCGATCACGCGGTGGACCATGCAGGATGAAGAGGCCCTGAAAAACAGCCCGGACGCACAATTTCGCTTCTGCATGTCCGAAGACGGCATGAAGCTCGGCGTCAACCGCTACTTCCCGCCCAACGGGGGCAAGGAACCGAGCGTGGCTCTGCTCAAGGCGCAGGTGGCCGCCTGCGGGGTCAGACTGCCCGTGGATGAAGAAGCCGCCGGACGCATCGTCGCAGCGGTTCTAGCGGGCGACGAATTCCGGGGCATCCCCCTGGTCCGGGGCATCCCTCCGAGGGAGCCGAGAGAGGCCGTCCTGTCGGCCCTTGGCGACCTGCAATTTCCCGTTTTTCCCGAAGACCGCTTCCTCCGCTTCCGCCCCGCCGCCACGGCGGCCGTCGGCGAGTCCATCGACGGGCGGGCGATCCGGCCCACCGGTTCCTTCACGCCCAAGGCCGTCAAGGTCGAGGCGGGCGAACATGTGGATTGGGACCCCTCGGCCGGAGCATACTACTCCCGCGTTTGGGGCGTGGCCAAAATCCGCGACGGCGTGGTTTCGGTAACCCCCTGCGCCCACATCACCGACGACGAGGTCGAAGTCGTCGGGACCATCCACCACAAGGATTTCCGGGGCGAGCCCATCACCGTGGAGCGCATCGAAAAGGAACTGCGCGACATGGGCGTGCTCATACCCGTGGACCTGGAAGCGCTCGCGGCCAAACTCGGCCAGGCCGGAGACATGAACATGGCCCTGCCCAACCAGGTTCTGGTCAAGGGAGCGCATCCCGTGCCGGGCCGCGACGGCTGGCTGGAGTCCATGGTCGCCACCCGCGACGAGACCGGCACCGAGGACGCCTCTGGCAGGCTCGACTTCCGCGACCGGGGGACCTATCCCATGGTCGTTACCGGGCAGATCATCGGCAGACTCCATCCGCCGACCGCGGGCGAAGGCGGCATCGATATCTACGGCAAGACCATACCGGCCAGCGCGGGCAGGGAGCTGAAGATCGTCCTGGGCGAAAACGTCCTGCTCCAGAACGACGGGACGACCTACGCATCCAAGGCGCAGGGCGTGGCGGTCCTGGAGCGGAACACCCTGTCCGTGACCGAGTGCTTGGTGGTCCACGGCAACGTGGACCTCAATTCGGGCAACGTGAAGGTCGAGCACGGCTCGATCAAGGTGTTGGGGTCGATTCAGGCGGGCTTCTCCGTCTCGGCGCCGAAGCACGTCCTGGTGGAAGGGTCCATCGAAAGCTCGACCGTCTATGCGGGCGGCCTGGTGGAGGTCAAGGGCGGCATTCTCATGCCCGACGGCGGCGAAATCGTGAGCGACGGCCGCGTGGTCGCCAACTTCGCCATCAACGCGCGCATCCGGGCCGGGCACGATGTGGTTATCGCCAACGAAATACAGAATTCGTCCATCCACACGGACGGCAGGCTCATAGCCCTGTCGGGCAAGGGCACGGTCCAGGGCGGCGAAGTCCTGGCCCGCAAGGGCATCGAAATCAACGAGCTCGGCTCCGAGCTGGGCGTGGCCACCTTGGTGGGGATTGTCGTCGAGGATTGCGAGGACGATGCGCTGCGGGAAGAGCGCATCCGGGTGGCCCAGTCCATCAAGAAGATCGACGCCACCCTGGGCACGGAGCCGCCCGAGACGCTCCTGGCACGCACGCCCGAAGCCAGACGCCCCGCCCTTGTCGAGGTAATCCGGCACCGTGAAGCCCTGGTCAAGCGGCGCGACGCCTTGAGCGACAAGATCAACCGCACGACGGTCCGCCTCCAGCAGGAACTTGCGGGGCTCACCATCCAGGTCAAGAAGATCGTCCAGCCCGGCGCGGTGATCGGATTTTGCAGCGTCAGGAAAAAGGTCGAAAAGCGGCTTGAAGCCACGGTATTCTACTGGGACGCGGAAAAACGCGACATCCTGGGACGCTGACCGTCAGCTCCCGTACTCCACCCGCACCAGGGTCAGTCCCTGGGGGGGAACCGTGGCCGGGGCCAGCGTCCTGTTGCGGGATTCGAGCACGGCCCGCACCTCTTCCAGGCTCATCCTCCCCCGACCGCAGGCCACCAGACAGCCCACCAGATTGCGCACCATCTGCTTGAGAAACCCGTCAGCGGAAAAGCGCCAGACAGATTCGAACTCCGTCGCGCCGGGATGGCGCGAGATTCCCGTCACGGTCCGCACTGTGGATTCGACGTCGGTGCCGACATTCTGAAAGGCGGCGAAGTCGTGCTCGCCCGCAAGGATCGCGGCGGCCGCCTCCATACGCGCGAAGTCCACCGGCCCGCACGCCCAGACGAAACGGCGGCGTTGGGGAAGGCAGAAGGCCCGCTCGTGCCACAAACAATATTCGTAGGTTTTGGAAACGGCTCCGTACCGGGCGTGGAAGTCGTCGGCCGCCGGAGCGGCTTCAAGCACGCGCACATCCTTCGGCAGCAAAGCGTTCAGGCTCCGCCGCCATGGGAAATCGGGGCGGTCGTCCGGGCAGTCGAAATGCACAGTCTGCCCCAGGGCGTGGACCCCGGAGTCGGTGCGCCCCGAGCCGTGAACACGGACCGGCCTGCCCAAAATGGTCTCCAGGGCGCGCTCAAGCTCGCCCTGCACGGTGCGGTCTGCGGGCTGTACCTGCCAGCCGCAAAATTCCGTGCCCTCGTAGGCCAGGATCATTCGGACGCGCGTCATGGGCCTGCTATACGTGAAGGCGGTCCGCAGTTCAACGCCGGACGGCGGCAAAAAAAGCGGGCGGCCGTCAGACCGCCCGCCCGCAATGTTCAGGGTTGCCTGGCCTAGTTCTCGAAGGGAATCTGCAACTTGGTCAGTTCCTCGGAGAGCTTGGCGGCCTTCTTGGATTCCACGAAGGAGAGGATCTCGCCCGCCTGCCTGCCGCGCATTCCCGACAGGACCTTGACGGCCAGATCGTCGTCCATGGACTGCAAAATCTCGGCGGCCTTCTTGGCCTTGGTGTTGGAGAGCATGTCCACCAGCTTCTTGACACGCTGGTCCTTGATCTGCTTGGCCTCGTCGAGCATGGACTTTATCTCGGCATGGAGTTTCGCGACCCGCTCGGCCTCGGCCTTGATGGACGCCTCCATCTCCTTGAGGGCACGTTCCTTGCCCGCCAACTCGTCCTCCTTGCGCTTCAGGGCCTTCCACTCCTCGGGCAAATCCTCTTCCGTGCGCTTTTCGGCGGCGGCGCGGTCCATGGCCGCCTCGGCCTTCGCGGCGCGATTGGCCTCGGAGTCCGCCTTGTCGGCGATGGGAGTGGCGGGAGCCGAGTCGCTCCGGGCGGGGGCGGCATTGTCCTGGGCCGCGGCGGTCTCGCCTGACAGAACGTCGGGCAACACGTTTCCGACAGCCTTGAGCGTCATGGAATCGACGCTCAGAAGGCCGAACACGGTCAGCTTCAGCAAGGCCAGGAAAACGAGACTGGCGAGAACCTTAGTGATCGTGAGACTTGAACCGGAGCGTTGCCGTTTCATCGTTTTCCTTTTCTTCACGGGCGTTTTCTCGATCATGATGCCTCTTGGCTTGCGTTTGCTTGAGCTTCTCCAGGAGCTTCCTGTCCCTGGAACGTTCCACAGCTTCCGTGCGGCATCTTTGCAATTTGAGTTCCAAACCGTTCAAATCCACCCTGGCGATGGCCACGTCCTGGGACAGGGCGTCTTTGTACTGCCGCCACAGCCACATGTCGTTGGCCGACCCGTGCGACTCGGCCTCGGCGGCCAGATGGGCCTCCAGGCGCGTCTCCAGGCCGCGCAGGACCTCGGCCTGGGCGTCACGCGCGGCCCTGGCCCGGGCGAGCGTTCCCCTGGCCTGCTCCTCAAGCTGCTCGCGGTAGTCGAGCACCTTGTCGAGCTTGAAGCGAAACGGTTTGGACATGACTTGAAATCCTTTCGGGGAAGGGGCGGCTAGCTTTCGGCCCCGGCGGGCTTCCCTGCCATGCCGCAATACCCGACGCCCCGTTCGCGGTCCACCCAGCGCCACATCATGCATTGGGCCACCTGGCACATCTTCATCTTGTCGTCATGGGTCATCAGCAGGGGACAGAACAAAAACTTGGCGTCATCCACGTGAACGAGCATGGGGCTTCTCCTTGCGGCAAATGAAAAACGGCGCGCCGACCGATCGGCGCGCCGTCAATATAGCGTGTATCCGGTCCGCTGACTAGTTGCCGGGCGCGGTCTCGCGCTGCGCCACTTCCGCGGCCACGGGGTGAGTCGCGTTCTCCGGCCCCTGGGCCACGGGCTGAGACGCCTCGCCCTCCAGGGCGATAAGGGTGTCCATGCCCATGAGGGATTTGAGCTTTTCCAGGGCCAGCACCGACCGCCGCGCGTTATCGTCCAGAACCTCGGCATACCCGCCGTCGCGGATGACCTTGGCGTAATCGCGGGACTTCAGCTTGGGATCGTCCTTGAACCGGGCCTCGAAGTTGCGGGCGTATTCCTCGATGAGTTCGTTCACCCGGCTTTCAGGCATGGCCATGACGTCCCTGAGGCCGTCGACCAGGAACTCCGGAGTGAGGCCGTTGGACTCCACCACCTTGGAGAAGCTGCGCACGTAACGCAGGGTCCCGTCATAGATGTGGGAACGCTTGACCACGTTCATACCGGCCCATCCCGCGTTCAGCCATTTGAACAGGAAGACCGTGCTGCGAGGCGCCTGAGCGTCCTGCTCCACGAAAACCTGAACCGAGCCGGAGGCGTAGGTGAAGGTGTCCATCCAGCCGATCATGCCCTTGTTGAGGCCTTCCAGCCCGGAGTAGAAATACTCCCAGCTCTTGTCGTCCAGGATCGCCCCCTTGCGGCCGACGTCGGACTTGCCGTCCTGCTCGGACACGGAAATGAGCACGTTCTTGCCCTGGAATCGGGTCAGGATAATGAGCCGGTTCAAATCGTAGCCGTAATACGCCTCGGCAAACGAATCGGGCGTGGTCACCTCGTACTCGCTGCCCCGGACCACCACCGGCCCGTTCTCGCCCAGCGAAGGCAACTCCTCCCACAACCCGTTCGGCCGGGCCAGGAACTCGCTGCCCTCGCGCCATCCCGACGAGCGCAGAACCGCCGGACAGAGCAAATGGTTAGGGATGTCGGGGTTGTAGAAATACTTGAGGATGCGGGTCAGATCCGTGGACACGTCGCGGCGCAGGCAGATTCCCCGGCCGTCGAAGCGCTTGGCGGGTTCGATATCCTTGGGGTCGGCATCCACGTTGACCACGAAGTCGAGCATGGGTTGCAGTTCGGCCACCGACAGGGGAACGGATTTGTCGTCAAGGACCGCGAAAAGGTGACTCAGGCCCTTTTCCACATTCTCGGCCAACGGCGCGGGCTTGGCCGAAAGGTCCACGTCCATGATTCCCTTGGGTTCCTCCTCCGCCGAAACGCCGGCCGCGAACAGGCACGGCGCAAACAAGACGAAGGCGAGAACAAGCAGACCCCTGACATTGAGCAATTTCTTACTTTTCATAATATTCACGAATGGTTGACATCCTTTGATACTCGCCGAAAGACGATATTTTTTTCATAGTATCTTTTCTATGTAGTAATCTTCATCAGCTTTGGCAAGCCGGAACCGCCGAAACCTCGCCGGGGACGCTCACTCAGCAGAATTGGTTGGTTTTTTCTTGAATCCCAACAGCTCCACGCGGGTCACGGCCTTGCCCCCGAACTTGCGCCGAACCTCGTCCACGGCCCTGTCCAGCTCACTGGTCGACTCCCTTTGCTCCGGCGATTCCTCGAACAAATTGACCTGGCGGGCGCGGGCCTCGAAATTCGACACGCCCACTCCGATCAGCCGGACGGCGCGCGGAAGGCGCACCTGCTCAAGCAGGGAACAGGCGGTGTCGTATATGACCCCGGTCTTGTCCGTGCGGGCGTCCAGGCTTTTCGAACGGGTGATCTGGGTGAAATCCGCATACTTGATCTTGAGCGTAACGGTTCGTCCCTTGTAGCCGTGACGGCGCAAATCCTCGCCAACCCGTTCGGACTGCGCGAGAAGCCATTTGCGCAGCAACGTCCGATCCGTGGTGTCTTCCTGAAATGTGTTTTCCGCGCTGCAACTCTTGGCCGCCTCGTGGGGCGTGACCGGCGTGGGGTCGATGCCGCGCGCCCTTTCGTGCAGGGCCGCGCCGTACTTTCCCAGCCGCTCCTCCCAGTATTCTGCGGGCTTGAGCAGGACGTCGCCGCAGGTGCGCACGCCCATGCGTTTCAACACCTCCAACAGCTTGGCCCCCACACCGGGAATCCTGCCCACAGGCAGCGTGCGCAGGAACTCCCCGACCTCCTCGTGCCGGACAATGAACAAGCCGTCGGGCTTATCCATATCCGAAGCGATCTTGGCCAGAAACCGCACCGGGGCAGCGCCCACCGAGCAATTCAGCCCCGTGGCCTCCTTCACTCGCGCCTTGATCCGCCGCCCCATCTCGTCGATGGGGCCGAACAGCCGCTCCAGTCCCGTTCCGTCCAGGTACGCCTCGTCCACGCTGGCCTGCTCCACGGTCGGCGAGAACTCTTTCAGCACGCCCATGACCTGCCGCGAGACCTCCTTGTAGCGGGCCATGCGCCCCGGAACCATGATTATCTCCGGACAGAGCTTGCGCGCCTTGACCACGGACATGGCCGAACGGACGCCGTACTTGCGCACCTCGTAGCTGGCCGCAGACACCACGCTGCGGTCCGACGTCCCGCCCACGGCCACAGGCTTGCCCCGCAACTCGGGGTTGTCCATCTGCTCCACCGACGCGAAAAACGCATCCATGTCGATATGAAGAATCCACGTCCGCATCCTTCATCTCCTACCCGGTCGGGCGTCGTTTGTTAAGGGGGGGACGCCTCGGGCGGCCGGTTGCCGCCCGGAAAACGGTTCGGGAATGAAGGCCCGGCTACTGCAAGCTGTTGCCTGCCTCAATACACAGGCGCACGAAGGAACGCGCGATTTCCGGGTTGGAGGCGAAGTGGAGGTGGACGTAGGAGCCGAGGGTGTTTCGGGTGACGAACCCTTCGGGCGCGTCGATGCGCCCCTTTCGGCCGGACATGGAGTAGACCGGGTGCAGGGCGTCGGGCGCGCCGTCCTCCTGAAGGGAGGAATAATGGAATTCGTGTCCGCGCGCGACGGTTCCCGCCGGACCGAGGATGGTGGCCTCGCGGGTGGCGATCTCACGGTAGCCCAGGGCGCGGAACCGCTCGTTCATTTCCGCGCGCACCGGATAGACGCCGGTCATGGCGTAACGGCCCCGCCCGGTGATGATGTCGTTCATGAGCAGCATGAACCCGCCGCACTCGGCGTAGACCGGGCGTCCCGACTCGCAGAACTCCTTGATGTCACGGCGCATACGGGTGTTCTGGCCGAGCTCGAAGGCATAGAGTTCCGGGTAGCCTCCGCCAAGGTAGAGGCCGTCCAGATGCTCCGGCAGACGAGCGTCGGCGATGGGGGAAAACTCCACCAGCCGGGCTCCGGCCTCCCGCAGGAGACGAAGATTTTCCTCGTAATAGAAACAGAAGGCGTTATCCCTGGCCAGCCCGATAGTCACCCTGGGGAGCTGCGGCACGGGCTCGAACGGGGGGACGGCCGTAATGTCGGGCAGCCGGGCCAGAATCGCGTCCGGGTCCAGGCCGGTCTCCACCCAGTCGGCCAATCGCTGATACCGCGAAAGATCCGGGGCGTCCTGTTCCGGGGTGACGAGGCCGAGATGGCGCGAGGGGGTGGCGATGGAGTCGTCGCGGCCGAGCACGCCCAGCACCGGCACGTCAGGGACCAGGGTCATGGCCTCGCGCAGCAGCTCCGCATGGGACGCGCTGCCGACGCGGTTGAAGATGACTCCCGCGATGGTCACTTCGGGATCGAAGTCCGCGTACCCCGCCACCAGGGCGGCGGCGGACCGGGCCATGGAGCGGGCGTCCACCACCAGAATGACGGGCAGGCCAAGTATCTTGGCCAGTTGGGCCGTGGACCCGGCTTCGCCGGTCCCGGAAATGCCGTCGAAAAGGCCCATGCCCCCTTCGATGACGGCCACGTCGCTGCCTGCGGCGTAACGGTTGAAGATATCGAAGTTGGCGGCCTCGTCGAGTATCCAGCCGTCGAGGTTGTGACTTGGAACAGGCACGCCGTCCACGGCGCAGGCCAGGGCGTGATGGCCGGGGTCGATGAAATCCGGCCCGTTCTTGAAGGGCTGCACCCTGACGCCGCGGCGGGCCAATGAAGCCATGAGCCCCAAAGAGATGGACGTCTTGCCGCACCCGCTGTGCGTTCCGGCGATGACGAAGGCCTTGACCGTGCTCACGCCCGCCCCCTAGATCAAGCCTTTTTTGGCGAGATGATCCATCATCCTTCGCCCTTCCTCATGCTCCGGAGCCAGCTCAAGACACTTGGCCGCGGCCTTGGCGCAGGCGGCCCAGTCCTGCCGTTCGAATTGCGCGCGGGCCAGATTGTACCAGAGATTCTCGTCGTCGCCCGCCAGCTCCAGAGCGCGGCGGTAATAATCGACGGCCTGGCCGAACAGCTTCTTCTTGCGCAGGGCTATGCCGTATTCGTTGAAAAGGTGCTTATGATCGTCGGAAAAGGCGGTATCCAGGCCGAGAATGCGGTCGAAGACCTTCTTGGCCTTCTCCTCCTCGTCCCGGGCCAGAAGGCACAGGCCGATACCGAAATTCGCCCGCACGTTCAGCTCGTCCAGGTTCAACGCGTTGGCGTACTCGTACTCGGCGGTGAAATTTTCGCCCCGCTTGCGGAACTTGTCGCCCCTGGCCACGGATTTCTGCACCGCGCGGAGATTGCCGAACACCTCCTTGAAGAGCTGCGGCACAGGCAGGTAGTCGGCCAGAAGTTCATCCTTGGTAATGACCCCAACCGGCCCGAAAGGCACGTTCCGGCTGTTCAGGCCCTGAAGCTCGATGGAGCCGTCCTCCGTCTCCCTGGCGTAATACAGCGCACTCTGCCCCACTCGCCGGGAAGTAGTCCCCGTACCGATCCGGGTCGTGCGTTCAATGGAGAAGACGCCTTCGATCAGTCCTAGTTCACTCATCATTGTCGGATGCCTTGTGTTTTTTGGAAGAAAACGGCCGCGTTCACACGGTGAACATACACCGTATCCCACCCGATAGGAAGCGGTCTAGGAATCAGGCGGCCCCTGCCTCGGAGCGGTACGCAGGACAAGGAAGCCGCCCACGCCCGCCGCCAGGGATGCGCCGAGCACGGCAGTCTTGGCTCCCGTGAGCAGCTCCGGCGCGTTCCCGAAGGCCAGGTTGGCGATGAACAGGGACATGGTGAAGCCGATGCCGCCGAGCATTCCCGCGCCTATGAA
This sequence comes from Desulfovibrio sp. Fe33, assembly GCF_028532725.1. Lineage (NCBI taxonomy): Bacteria > Pseudomonadati > Thermodesulfobacteriota > Desulfovibrionia > Desulfovibrionales > Desulfovibrionaceae > Desulfovibrio > Desulfovibrio sp. Fe33. Next base: position 112,721 of record NZ_JAQKGU010000009.1, on the reverse strand, counting down.
ATGCTTGAGGGTCACGCCGCGAGGGTAGCCCTCGGAAAAGCGGACGATCAGTACGACCATGAGCACGATGCCGACGGGCTTGCCCAGGACCAGTCCGAGGGCCGTTCCCAGAGCGGCCGAAGCCGCCTCCGGGGCGATGCCGCCGGACAGGACCACGCCCGCGTTGGCCAGGGCGAAAATGGGCATGACGACAAGGTCCACCAGGGGATGCAGGGCGTGTTCCAGCCGTTGCAACGGGGTCTGGGCGCGGGTCACGATATGCTGCATGGACAGCAGGACGGAATGCATGTGCTGATTGGTCAGGACCGACCCGCCCGACTCGACGGACTCGCGATAGTCGTCCAGAAGCCTGGTGGCGTTGAAGGAAAAGGCCTCGGCGTCACAACGTGTCCGGGACGGGATGGTGAAGGCCATGAGCACGCCGGCCACCGTGGAATGAACCCCGGACTTGAGCACGAAAAACCAGAGCAGGCAGCCCGCCAGGGCGTAGAACAGCGGCGAGCGCACGCCCATGCGGTTTCCGGCGAAGGCCAGGACCAGGCAGGCCGCGCCCGCGCCGAGCATGACGAAGGAGATGTCCGCCGTATAGAACAGGGCGATGACCAGAATGGAGCCGATATCGTCCACGATGGCCACGGCGGTCAGGAAAATCTTGATCTGGTAGGGAACGCGGTCGCCCAGCAGGGCCAGGATGCCCAGCGCGAAGGCGATGTCGGTCGCCATCGGGATGCCCCAGCCCGAAATGGACGGTTCGCCAAGGTTCACCAGGGCAAAGATGGACGCGGGCACGACCATGCCGCCGATGGCCGCCGCGATGGGCAGGACGGCATGGCTGCGGGTGGACAGCTCGCCCACGAGGAATTCCCGTTTTATCTCAAGTCCCACGACAAAGAAAAACAGAGCCATGAGTCCGTCATTGACCCACAGGATGACAGGCTTGGACAGGGCGGCCGCTCCGAAGCCCACGGTGAACGGGGTCTGCCACAGCGCGATGTAGGATTCCGCCCAGGGCGAATTGGCCCAGACCAGGGCCGCCGCCGCGCCCAGCATGAGCAGAATGCCGCTGGTGGACTGGGAACGGAAAAACACCTGGAACGGCATGAGCACCTGTTCGATGGGCTCCACGCCGCAGCTTATCAAATCGCGTATGGCCATGATCCTCCTCTGTCCGGGGCGTGCCTCAGCCCAGGCGCTGTCCTTCGAGAAGGCTGTCCACCTCGGGCACGGTCAGCGGCTTGTAAAAGAAATATCCTTGGACGAAGCGGCAACCCTCGCGTTCCAGAAAACCGAGCTGGCCCGCCGTCTCCACGCCCTCGGCCACGATCTTGAGCCCCATGGACTCGCCAAGGGAAAAGACCGTGCGCACGATGGCCTGGCTGTCCTGGTCCTCGTCCACGGCGATGATGAAGCTCCTGTCCACCTTGACCACGTCGATGGGGAAGCGTTGCAGATAGGACAGCGAGGAATAGCCCGTGCCGAAATCGTCGATGCAGATGTGGATGCCGAGTTCCTTGAGCTGTTGCAGAATCTCCTCGGCCACCGAGGGGTTGTCCATGAGGGCGGACTCGGTGATCTCGATGTTCAGGGAATCTGCGGGCAGGCCGGAATCCTCCAGGGCGCGGGAAATCTGGCCCGCCAGCATGGACTGGCCGAAATGCTTGCCCGAGACGTTGATGTTCACGCTCAAAGCCGCGCCCGGCCCGTCCCCGGCCAGCGTCTGCCAACGGCGCACCTGGGCGCAGGCCTCTTCAAGCACCAGGTTGTCGATGGCGTAGATCAGCCCGGTGTCCTCGGCCAGCCCGATGAAATCGCCGGGAGCGATGATGCCGTGTTCGGGATGACGCCAGCGGACCAGCGCCTCGAAACCGCACACGCGCCGGGTCGGAACCTCCACGATGGGCTGATAGACCACCTCGAACTCCCGCAAGTCCACGGCGCGCCGCAGGTCCGTTTCGAGCTCCATGAGCTGTAGGGCCTGATCGTGCATCTTGCGGTTGAAGACCTTGAAGCGCGACTTGCCGAGTTCCTTGGCCCGATACATGGCCGTGTCGGCGTCACGCAGCAGGGCCTCGGGCCGGTCGTAGCCGTCGGTCTTGAGGACGATGCCCAGGGATGCGGAAGTGAAGACCTCGTTGCCGCCGATATTGAACGGCTGGCGCACGCCTTCGAGAATGCGCCGCGCGATGGCGATGGCGTCCTTGGGCGCGGAAATCTCCTCCTGGAGAATGGCGAACTCGTCGCCGCCGAACCGGGCGACGGTGTCCACGGAACGGCCGCACTGCTCGAGTACCCGGGCCACCCCGCGCAGCAGCTCGTCGCCCGCGTCATGGCCGAGGGAATCGTTGACCACCTTGAAGCGGTCCAGGTCCATGTACAGGACCGCGAACATGTGCTTGCGCCGCCGGGAGCGCTCCATGGCCATGCGCAGGTGGTCCAGGAACAGAGCACGGTTGGGCAGCCCGGTGAGCGGGTCGTGGAAGGCCTGGCGCTTGAGCTGATCCTCGGCCTTCTTGCGCATGGTGATGTCCTCGATGGACCCTTCGACGCAGACGACGGCGCCCTTCTCGTCCACGATCTTGCGCGCGTTCTCCGCGACCCAGATAATCCGGCCGTCGCGCTTGCGCACCTTGGACACGAAATTCTTGATCTCGCCCCTCTCCTCGAGGAGGAGCAGAAACTCCTTGCGACGGTCGGGGTCCACATAGATCTGGGTGCCGATGTCGTAGATGGAGCTCATCAGGGCCTCGGGTGTCTTGAAGCCGAGAATACGCGCGAGAGCCGGGTTGGTATCCTGGAACCGGCCGGAAATGGAGGACTGATAGATGCCCTCCACCGCGTTTTCGAAGATGGCGCGATATTTCTTCTCCGCCTTCCGCAGGGCGTCGCCGATGACCTTGCGTTCGGCGATCTCGATCTTGAGCTGCGTGTTGGTGCGCGTCAGTTCACCGGTGCGCTCCTCCACCTTCTGCTTGAGGGCGTCCCGGGCCTCCTGCAACTCGTGGGTCTTCTGCCTGACGCGTTCCTCCAGGTTGCCGACCAACTCGGAAATCTGGCCCGTCATGGCCTCCATGGCCTTGGCCAGTTGGCCCACCTCGTCATTGGAGTCGATGACCGGCACGTTGCCGAAATCCTTGACCGCCACGCGCCCGGCGTACTCGGTAAGCTCTGTGAGCGGCTTGGAGATGTTGACCACGAAGAAGAAAACGAGAAGGAGGCTGGCCCCCAACAGGATGAGCATGACCACCTGCTGCTCCAGCACGGCCTCGTGTATGTTCTTGTCGATGCCCGCGTAGTCCATGCCGATATGCACGTCTCCGGCCAGGCCGGAAAGGATGGGGCTCGACACGTGCAGGTAGCGCTTTCCGTCCAGGATCACATCCCGCAGAATATGATCCTCACGGGCTTCGAGCTTCGGCGTCTCCGCCACGAGGCGCAGGATTCTCGGAGGGATGACCGGAACGAAGGTGTGCGCCAGGACCTTGCCGTTCTCGTCGGCGATCAACACGTAGGAAACGGCGTTGATGGCGAGGTACTGGTCGATGCGCCCTTGGAGGGACCCGGCGTCCTGGCTGAGAATGGTGGCGATGTCGGATTCTGCTACGGACCGGGCCAGCGCCAGGGCCTTGGACTCGTACTCGCGGGTCAGTTCGCGCCGGAGCTGGCTCGAAAAAGTCATGGACGTGACCACAGCGACGATGCCGAAGATCACGACCATCAGCAGGAGCGGCTTGACGAAAAGCTTGGGGGCTTTCATTTCCGCCACCTCTCCCAGCTCTCAATGGCCCGGAAGCGGCCGTCCTTCACCGTGGTCAGGTAGATGGCGTCAAGCCCCTGATGGCGGCCGTGGCCGAAATGCGCGTTGACCCCGATGCCCAGATCGAAGTCCCGAATGGACTCCATCACGGCGGGAATGCGCTCACGCGACGGCTCGTCGCCCATGCGCCGGACCATTTCGCCGAGGAGAACGCCGTTGAGGAACCCCTCGAAGCTCACGAAGCTGAATCTCCTCGGGGAGTACGCCCCGTCCGAAGGCGGATTTCCACCTTCGTACCCGGCCATGATCTCGCGGTAGAAACGCACGCCGGACAGCCCGGTCTCCTCGTAGCTCGGGACCACTTGGGACTGGATCAGGTCGAAGGTATAGTCCCTTCCCCTGCGTCCGCCCTCCTCTTTGAGCAGATCGAGCATCTTGTCGCTGTCGGAGAAGGAAAGGCCCGCGATGGGCAGGGCGCAGCCGAGGTCGCGCGCGTCGCGGATGAACGCCGCCTGGGAGGCGTAGGTTCCGACGACGACGATGGCGTCAACGCCCGCATCCACGAAATGTTGGGCCTCCCGGGAAAAATCCTGCACGAAGGCGGCGCCCCTGTTGTACGCGGCCTCGGCCTCGATGGGCAGCCCACGCTTCTCCAGGGCCCGGCGCACGCCGTCCCAACCCGTGCGGCCATAGGCGTCGGACTGGTAGAACACCCCGATGCGGGTGCGGCCCACTGCCAGGAAGTGGTCCACCAGCGCCTTGGTCTCATCGAAATAGGAAGCCCGCAGATTGAAGACGTACTTGCCGAAGGGCTCGGTCCGCAGCGGCTGTGCGCCGGTGAAGGGAAAAAGCAGACAGATGCGCCGATCCGAAAACCGCTGCAAAAGGGGAAGGACATGTGAAGTCGTGGGGGTGCCCACATAGGCGGCCAGGGCGAAGACATCGTCCTGGACGACGAACTTGACCGTATTCTGAAAGCAGGGGGCGGGATTGTAGCCGTCGTTGGCGGGCTTGACGCGAATGGCCCAACCGTTTTCGCCCACCCTGGCGTTGTAGTATTCGAGGTAGGCCATGAGCCCCCGATAATACTCGATGCCCAGTTCGGCGTTGGCGCCAGTGAAGGCTGCGGACATGCCAAAGACCAGCTCCCGCTTCCCTTCGGCCTCGGCCCTGCCGGGGCAGAGACAAAAGACGGTGGAAAGCGTGAACAAAACGGCAACAAACAGTTTTTTCCTCAGTTTATCCACGGTAGGTTCATGCCACTCCCCAGGCAAAAGTGCAACAGCCGCACAAGATTCTTCCGCCTCTCGAAGCGAAAAAGAGCACTTCGTAAACGAGGCGCGTCCAAGAGGCGGCATGGAGAGGGAACCGAGAGTTAACGAGCGTCGACAAACTCGCACCGAAGCCCGCCGCCGTCATCGACGCGGACAAGGGCCAGAGAGCCGCTTTCGCCAAGGGAACCGGGGTTGACGAGGCGGACACCCTCGACCACGGACCAGTCCCGGATGTGAGTGTGTCCGTAGCAGACCAGATCATAGTCCGGCCCGAAAGCCTGGGCCACCTTGACCGAAACCTGGGAGCGCGGCCCCCAGCCGTGGGTCACGCCCACCCTGAGCGGCCCCACCTGGGCGGAAAGCATGGGCTCCAGCCGCTCGGCCAGTTCCGGGTCCCAGTCGCAGTTGCCTCGGACGCAAAGGAAATTATCGTGTTGCAGAAAGTAGGACCAGGTCGACGCCGAGGTGATGTCTCCGCAGTGGATGAGCACATCGGACGGCCCGAGCCAACGGGCATAGACCTGGTCGAGCCAGGCCGGCGGAGTGCCCATGTGGGTATCCGAGATAATGGCGATCTGCATGGGCTGAAAACGGGGAAAGGTTACTCGGAGACCTTTTTGGCCCGGAAGCGGATGTAGGCATCCCGGACCGCGGCGTACTTGTCCACCGCGCCGGTGGTCAGGGTCTCGTACTCGTTGCCCTCAAGCTGCAGGGAAAGCTCGTTCAGATTCTTGTACGCCCGAATGCCCATGAACTCGACAAAGGTGAACCGGCCATAGGTCAGCGGGTCACAGTAGGCGTCGGCCAGCCAGCCCACGGAGCCTCGGATGGAACTGGGTCCGACCAAAGGCCAGACCAGGTAGTAGCCCGTGCCGAATCCGGCTTTGCCCAGGGTCTGGTCGAAGCCGTCCGCGGTGGGCCGCTCGGGCTCCCAGTTGCGGGGCATCCCCGCGGTGACGTCGCCCAGGCCGAACACTCCGAAGGAGGTATTGGCCACGAACTTGGAAGTCTCCATGTAGGCGGCGTCGAACTTGCCGGTCAGGATGTCGTTGAGGAACCGGACCGGAAAGAGCAGGTTGGTGAAGAAATTGGCGACCCAGGTGCGGGGCCGGGGCGGGACCACCCAGGCGTATCCTTCGGCCATAGGCCGGAACACGCCCCGGTAGAGAATGTCGTTGATGTCGAACCAGACCCGGTTCCATCCTTCGAGGGGATCGCTGACCAGGTGCTGATCCGCGTAGGCGGCGTCGAACTCGTCGAAATCATCAAGACCGTCGGCGTTTTCGTCCGCAGCCGCGGGCTCGCCGCCGAACTGGGCCACGCTGACAGGCTCCCCTTGAGCCTGGGAAGCGGAACAGACCCCCGCGACTCCAAACAGGAGCACGGCGGCCAGCAGTATGGTAATAAGGCGAAAGCCTGTTTCTTCAACCCTCATCACGACGCCGGTTGTCCCTCTTTGCCTTGATTGATCTGCATGATCCGATCCTGGATCGCTTTCAGCAGGTCTTCGCCGGTCCCCTTGTTCAGGACCTCTGCGAACTGGCTTCTATAATTCATCACCAGGCTCACGCCTTCGGCGACGACATCATAAATCATCCATTTCCCTTGAACGAATTTCAAACGAAATTCAACGATTATTTTCTTATCCTTGTCCGTGATGGCCGTCTGAACCTTGGCGTTGCCGCCGGAAACATCCTCCCGCGTGTACTCCACGTTCTGGCCGCCGTAGGCCGGGATGCTCTTCAGATAGGACTGCTCAAGGAGCTGCATGAAGGCGTCCTGCAACTTGACGCGCAGGTCGTCGGACATCTGAAGCCAGGGCCGTCCCACCGCGAACTTGGTGACCAGTTCGAAGTCGATGTAATCCTCGGCCACGCGGAGCAGCCGCCCGAGCGCCTCGTCATGCCGCGCCGGGTCCTGCATGACGGGATCGGACAGCGTTTCGACAATACGGTCCACCCCTTCGCGCACGCGGTCGGTCGGGGACTGCCCGGCCACGGCGGCGGAAGCGCCGGCGGCCGCCAGGCAAATCAGGACAAAAGCCAGTATGGTTCTCTTCAAAGACATGTGCGTTACCTATCCCCGACGGGCGTTGATGCGCCCTAGACCGAACCGAAAGCGAACTTGCTTATCAGGTCTTCAAGGTCAACCGCGGGCTGTGTGTCAAACAACGTATCGCCCGGCTTGACGGGTTCGCCAAGTCCCCCGGGCACAATTTTCACGTATTTGTCGCCGATCAGGCCGTTGGTCTTGATCGCGGCGATGGCGTCATCCGTGAGTTCCACTTCCTTCAAAACCATCATGGAAACCTCGGCCACGCCCTTTTCCTGGTTCAGGCCGATTTTGCTGACAAACCCGATGTCCACGCCGTACATCTGCACCGGGGCGTTGACCTTCAGCCCCGAGATGTCGGTAAAATTCGCCTTGACCACGTAGTACTTGTCCGAAAACAACTGCACGTTGCCCAGTTTGACGCTCATGTAGACAACGGCCAGCAGTCCCATGATGACGAAGATACCCACTGCGGTTTCTTTCTTTATTTTAAACATCGGTCATCCTTCCGAATGGTGTTTTTCTTGCCCAGGACGCTGGAGCAATCGATCTTCATCATGGCCGGGTCGATGGGCGGCAGGGTCAGTCTCGGGGCGTCGCGGTCTTCGGCCGCCCGGTCGAGGAACCGGCGCAGGTACGGGTCCTCGGTCCGCTCCAGCTCCTCGATGGTTCCCTGGAACAGGCACCGCCGTTCGCCCAGGATGACCACGAAGTCGGCCAGGCCGCGCATACTCGCCAGATCGTGCGTGACCACGACCATGGTCATGTCGAAACGGCACATCATCTCCAGCAGGAGCTGATCCAGCTCGGCCGAGAGCACCGGGTCCAGCCCGGAGGTGGGCTCGTCGCAAAAAAGCATCTGCGGGTCCATGACCAACGCGCGGGCCAACCCCGCCCGCTTGCGCATACCGCCGGAAAGCTCGTTGGGGAACAGGTCCAGGGCGTGCCCCAGGCCGACCATGTCGAGCCGGTCCTGGACGATGCGCATGATCTCCGGCTCCTTGAGCCTGGTATGCTCGCGCAGGGGCAGGGCCACGTTGTCCTTGAGCTTGAGCGAGCCGAGAAGCGCGCCGTCCTGGAAGAGCACGCCGGTGCGCTGACGCATGCAGCGGGCCTCCCTTGCGGTCATCCGCCCCAGGTCGAGATCGCCTATCAGCAGGCGTCCGGCCATGGGCGAATGCAGCCCCAGGATGTGCTTGAGCACGGTGGACTTGCCGCATCCGGAGCCGCCCACGAGCATGGACAGCTTGCCGCCGGGAAATTCTATGTTCAAGTCCGAGGCCACGGGCGTCTTGCCGTATCCCACGGTCACGTTTTCCAGTCTTATGCTCGGCGCCGTGCTCATGTCGGTTCCTACCACAGCAGCGAAGTCAAGATGTAGTCCGCCGCCAGGATGACGACGCAGGATTTGACCACGGCGTTGGTGGTCGACTGACTCACGCCCTCGGGCCCGGCGTGCCCGGACCGCAGGTGAGTGTAATAGCCTTCGAAACAGCAGATGGTGCAGACCAGCAGGCCGAAGACGATGGACTTGATGAATCCGCCCTCGATATCGTCCCAGTCGAGCGATCCCTGGACCCTCGACCAGTACACGCCCGCGTTGGCCCCCAGCAGCTTGACGCCCGTCAGCCAGCCGCCCCACAGGGCGATGAGGTTGAAGAACGCCGTGAGGATGGGAAAGCTTATCAGACAGGCGGCCATTTTCGGGGCCACCAGGTAGCGCATGGGGTTGACGTCCATGATGGAAAGGGCGTCGATCTGCTCGGAGATGCGCATGACCCCGATCTCGGCGGTCATGGCCGACCCGGCCCGGCCGGTGAGCATGATGGCGGTCAGCACGGGAGCCAGTTCGCGGACCATGGACAGGGCCACGCCCGTGCCCAGGAAACCGTCCGCGCCGAACACGGACAGCGCGTAATACAGCTGCATCCCCATGACCATGCCGGTGAACAGGCCGATCAGGGCGATTACGGACACGGACTGCACGCCTATGAAATAAATCTGGCGGACGATCTTTGGGAACTGCCCCAGCCCCGCAAAGACAAGCCGCAACGAGTCGACGAGAAAGAGAGTAAGGCTCCCGACCTCGTCCGCCACATCGCGGAATATCTTCCAGGGAAACAGGCGCAACGCCTTCCCGTGCGTCTTCTCCGTCATGCGAATGACTCCAAGCCCTGGGGAATTGGCCCGGCCGTTTCCCCCTTTCGATCATATCCGCCGCCCGAAAGCGACCGATAACCCATTATCCAATTTGGAATCTTTACCTAATATAAATATAAACGGCAAGACCATTAGAAAAACTAATCATTGTGCCGGACCTCATTCCCGGACCGGCCCGAACTCACTCCCCGGACTTGCCGTTCTTGCGCGCCCACCAGTCCCTGTCCGGGCCGAGAAACCACCAATCCTTGTGATCGGTTTCCACTATGGTTTCGGCCAGCTCCCGGCCCCACTGCGTGCGTACCCGCTTCACCGCGCTCTTGAGCCATTCCCCGGCGTATTTGTTGCCCTGGTCCTGCTCCTCCTTTAGGTTCAGGATGAAGTCCAGCTGGTCCGCGTCCTGGGCAAGCTTCGCCTCCAGGGTTTCGGTCTCCTCCAGCTCATTCCAGTAGCCGAGGATGTCCTCGGTCAGCCCGGTTCCCTCGGTGGCGTGCTCAAGGACCCGGGTGCGCTCGGATTTGTTGTAGATGTGGGCCACATAATTGAAATCGCCCGTGCGCGCCTCGTGCAGGTCGTGGAAAAGGCACATATACGTGGTCCGGGGCACGTCCGCCCCGGCCATCAGCGCCAGCACATGGCCGATGACCGCCGTGCGGAACGAGTGCTCGGCCACGTTCTCCGAGCCCGACCCCAGAAACTGGTAACCGGTCCTCGGCGTCTTGCGCAGCATCCCGCATTCGTTGAAGAAGTCCACAATCCTGGTCAGCCTGCCGCGCTCTTTCATTTCAGACATATGCCGCCCCGGCCCAACACCTCTCCCCTCCTGATCCTTTCAGGCCGCCTGCGGCGTCGGGAACGGGTATTCGGCGCGTTGTCGTTAGCTGCGGTAATCCGCGTTGATGGACACGTAATCCTTGCTCAGGTCGGAGGCCAGCAGCATGGAGGAACCCTGGCCGTCGCCCACGTTGATGTGGATGACGATGTCCCGCTCCTTCATGATCGGCTTCAGCAGATCGTCCATGTCGCCCGGTTCGGGAGCGCCGTTGCGGAAGACCAGCACGCCGCCGATCTTGAGAACCAGGTCCTCGGGCTTGAAGTCCGCTCCCGAATAGCCCGCAGCGCAGATGATCCGTCCCCAGTTGGGGTCGGAGCCGAAGAGCGCGGTCTTGACCAGGGGCGAATTGCCCACGGCCCGGGCCACCTTTTCGGCGTCGGCGTCGTTCTTCGCCCCGGAGACCTCTATGAAGGCCACCTTGGTGCCGCCTTCGGCATCCATGACTATCTTGTACGCCAGCTCCTCCAGCACGGAAAGCAAATGCTTGCGCAGCAGGACGTAGTCGTCCTCGGTCTCGATCGCCACCTCGGACTCGCCGTTGGCCAGGGCCATGACGCAGTCGTTGGTGGACATGTCGCCGTCCACCGTCACCCGGTTGATGGTCAGGTTCACGCAGTCGGTCAGCATGACCTGCCACGCCTCGGCCGAAATGTCCGCGTCGCAAACCACGAAGCAAAGCATGGTGGCCATGTTCGGGGAGATCATGCCCGCGCCCTTGCACAAGCCGAGCAGCCGCACCTCGCCTCCATTGAGCTTGAAGGAGCTTTCGGCGAGCTTGTGCACCGTGTCCGTGGTCATAATCGCGCGGGCCGCGTCCTCGGGGTCGGTCTTGCCGAAACTTTGCGCCAGCGCGGGCATGGCGTCGGCCCACTTTTTCATGTCGAACTGCGCGCCGATGACGCCGGTGGAGGCGGGCAGCATCTCGTCGGGGGGAACGCCCAGCGCGCGGGCCACAAGGTTCAGGGTCTCGCGGCAGTTGGCGCGTCCCTCCTCGCCCGTGCAGGCGTTGGCCTGGCCAGAATTGATAAGAAAACCGGACATCCTCCGGCGGTCGGCCAACATATCCTTGCATTGCAGCACGGGCGCGGCCTTGAATTTGTTGGTGGTGAACACCCCGGCGGCCACGGCCGGAGTCCGGCTGACGATGGCTGCAAGATCCAGTTTGCCGGGTTTCTTGAAAGACGCCGACGTGGCGGCGAAGCTATATCCTACGGGTATTTTCATCGGATTCTCCGGATGCTGAGCTTGAATTGCACCCAGCCATAACGCAGAGTCGCCCCTCTGAAAAGGGGGAAGTGGTTGCCTCGGCCCGACGCAAGGAGTATGCCGAACCGCATGGACTCGCTCACCCTCGCCCTCGTCTTCGCCACGTTCTTCTTCGCAGCCTTCCTCAAGGGGACCGCCGGGCTCGGTTTCGCCACCAGTTGCCTGGGCATCATGGCCGCCTATCTCGACATGCGGCAGGCCATTCCATTGGTCATCATCCCCTCCGTGCTTTCCAACGCGCTGGTCATGATCGACGCGGGCGGCTTCCTCCCCATCCTGCGCCGGTTCAGGTTCATGCTCCTGGCCACCCTGCCGGGCCTGGCCCTGGGGTTGTGGATTCTGGGCGGCAGTTCCAGTTCCGTGCCCAGGCTGGTCCTCGGCACGGCCATGTTCCTCTATGGAGGATGGGGACTGTGGGGCGGCGTGCTGCAACTGCGCCAGACACCGCTCCTCGACACCGCGGTGGGCGTCGTCACCGGCGCGGTCAACGGCCTGACCGGCTCGCAGATCATGCCCATCCTGCCTTATCTCATGTCCCTCGATATCACCAAGGACCAGCTCGTCCAGGCCATCAACACCTCCTTCACCCTGTCCTCGGTCATCATGCTCGTGGGCCTCAACCGGCTCGGCCTGGTCTCGACGGAAACCCTCATCGTGTCGGCGGCGGGACTGGTTCCCGTGTTCCTGGGCATCTACACGGGCAGCAAAATCCGACGCAGGCTTCCCGAACCGGCTTTCCGGCAGATCGTCTTCGCCCTCATCGGGCTGCTCGGCCTTGGACTGATCGTCCGCGCCTTCGCATAGCTCTTGCCATCCGCTCCCGAACCGGCATATTCTAGTTGAAATCGGATATCCAAGGAGTCCAAGCCATGCGCACAACGTCCCTTCGCCTGATCACGGCCGTCCTGGCCGTGGCCGTGTTCAGCCTGCCCGCTTTCGCCGGACGCAAGCTCTTCGTCTCGAACGGACAAACCGTGTACGTGCCCATCTACTCCCACATCTACCAGGGTCCCAAGGGCAAACCGTACAACCTGTCCGCCCTGCTCTCCATCCGCAACGTGGACCGCAACCAGACAATCACCGTCACCTCGGTCAAATACTTTGACAGCAAAGGCTCACTGGTGAAGGACCACTTCGCCCAGCCCGTTTCCATCCCGCCCATGTCCACCAAGGAGGTCTACGTTTCGGAACGCGACTCTTCCGGCGGCTCAGGCGCGAATTTCACCGTCAAATGGGAATCCGCCGCCAAGACGGCCGTCCCCATCATCCAGGCGGTCATGATCGGCACGGCCTCCGGGCAGGGAATCTCCTTCACCTGCGACGGCGTCGTGGTCGAGGAGGAATAGCCGCAAGGACGGGGAAACGCATCCGAAACCAAAAAGGGCCGCTCCCCCGGTGGGAACGGCCCTTTTCACATTCAAATAAAGAAGAGATCAGGCTTCCAGTTCCTTCATCAGCCACTCCTTGATGGGCGGAGTCAGCTCAAGAATGCCCTTGATGCCCTTGATATCGTCGAGCAACTGCTTGGCCAGGTCGTCCGGGATATTCTTGGAACACAGGATGGTGGAGCCGTAGTTGTCCATGCGCATGAGCACGACCTTGGGCGCGGCCCAGGTGTCGATGGCGAAATACACGGAATACTCGCCGGAAGTCGTCACCGGCGAACGCATGGCGTCGCGATAGTTGTTGTTGCCCCATTCCAGGTACAGGGTGACGGCATCCTCATGGATCATGTCCCAGTTCACTTCGTTCAGCCACTGCTTGCAGGTGTTGGTGTCGTCGCTCATATTTCCTCCGATGGTGTTCATTACGTCTCGTGATAATAAGTCTCAATTGTACTTCTGTCCACCCTTGGCCTACGGATCGATGCCGCTCTTTCGATTTTCCCGCATGACCCGCACCAAAACGGCGAAGCCGGCCAGCAGCATCAGGGTCGCCAGCTCCCGGACCCACAAGGCCCAGACGGACAGCGAGGCAAGGGCGGCGAAAATCAGCAGGCGGGTCCATTTCACCCGGTTCCATGGGGCGGCGGCCCAGTTCTTCTCCCATTCCACGCCGCGCCGGGCCAGCCGGAACCAGCGGTTGTCCGGCTGATCGGGGAGCTTCAGTTCGAAGAAACCGACGCCGAGCAGCACGAACGAAGCGGCCAGCAGAAGATAGCCGTGCGTCAGCAACGCCAGACAGAACAGGACCAGGGCCGCCACATGCAGGCTCCAGTTCCACGGCTGCCGATGTCTCGACACCGCTAGCGCGAACAACGACGAAGGCGTGACGGTCATGGTCTCTCCTGCCCGACCATACAAACGACCTCGCCGTCATTGCAACCCATTACGGCTTTTTGTAAAAGCGGGGCACGGAGGATCGACATGGACACCTATCTCATTTCAAGAGCCGTCGCCGAAGTGGGCGAATGCCTGCGCGCGCAGGGCCACTTCCTGGCGACTGCGGAATCATGCACCGGCGGGCTGCTTGCCAGCACCCTAACCGACACTCCCGGCAGCTCGGAATGGTTCGCCGGGTCCGTTGTGGCCTATTCCAACAAGGTCAAGAACAGGCTCCTCGACGTGCCCGAAGCCACCCTTGAGGAGCATGGCGCGGTCTCGGAGCCCGTGGTCCTGGCCATGGCCCTGAACGTGCTCAAGACCATCGGCGCGGACGTGTCCGTGGCCATTTCCGGCATCGCCGGGCCGGGCGGCGGCACCCCGGAAAAACCCGTCGGCACCGTCTGGATCGCCTGGGCCTGGCCCGGCGGCTCGCGTGCCCGCCAATACAGCTTCCGGGGCACCCGCGATCAGATCAAGAGCCAAACCGTCATGACCGCCATCAACGGGCTGCTGGGCGTGACCAAGTAGCCTGCGCCCAAGGGTTCATCCCGGACGCCGCATAAAGTAATGAGCCCCCGGCCGTCGATTGCCGGAGGCTCATTGAGAGGAGGTTGGATGGTTTCGGAAAGCGTCACGCCGCGGGGGTCAGCACGACTTCCTTGTTCTCGCCGAAACTCAGCGAATATTTTTTGCCGTATTTGGTGAGAAAGTCCTCTTCGGCGATAAAGGGAACATCCGCCACTTCGATACGCGCGTCTTCATCCTCATCCGGTTCATCGATGCCCAGACCGAGCACGATCTTGGCGTGTCAGCCTCCGCCGACCTGGTATTCACGAAGACGAATGCAGCTTTCCTCGTCCTCGTCCTCCAGCATGTCCCGGAGCTTATCCAGCATCTCTTCGGGAACGGTCAGTTCAAACATGTCGATATCCTCATTCTTGTTGTCCCGGTCGCATCGGGGCCTACCCGCCCGATGACCGGAAATGATGTCGTTCTTTCACCGCGCCGGAATCCGTGCGGCCTGAGCGCTATTCGCCCGCGGGCGTCAGCACGACTTCCTTCTTGTCGCTGAAGCTCAGCGTGTACTTCCTGCCGTGTTTGAGGAGGAAGTCCTTTTCGGCGATGAAGGGCACATCCTCCACTTGCACGCGTTCGTCCTCATCCTCGTCAAGTTCGTCTATGCCCAGACCGAGCACGATTTTCGAATGGCAGCCGCCGCCCGTCTTGTATTCACGCAAGCGAACGCAGCTCTCTTCGTCGTCCAGCATGTCGCGCAGCTTTTCCAGCATCTCTTCGGGAACGGTCACTTCAAACATATTCTTATCCTCACGAGTTCTTGATTCGATTACATTATTGCGGGCTTGAGCCCGCTTCCGCAGGTTCCTTCTGCGCGGCGGCCGTGAATCGCCTCGCCATCCCGCCGCTCGGAGGACTCCAGCAGGAGGCGGACACACATCCCCGCCGCGGCCTCCACGTAATCGAGGCACACTCCCTTGGAATCCGAATTCGGATCGCGCTCCCTGCTCAGTACGCGGCAACAGACGCTGCCGTAGCGGGCGAGAAATCGATCGTGCAATTCCTTGGACGCCTTCCGCACCTGATCGTCGGAAACGTTCCCGGAATCCTTGCCCAGAATCAGGCTTTGAGCCATGACCGCTCCCGAGAGCGCCCCGCAGAGG
Organism: Desulfovibrio sp. Fe33; assembly: GCF_028532725.1. Classification (NCBI taxonomy): domain Bacteria; kingdom Pseudomonadati; phylum Thermodesulfobacteriota; class Desulfovibrionia; order Desulfovibrionales; family Desulfovibrionaceae; genus Desulfovibrio; species Desulfovibrio sp. Fe33. The sequence continues at coordinate 97,377 of NZ_JAQKGU010000009.1, read as the reverse complement.
CACCCCGCATCGCCGATGCCGCCGCAGAATCCCTTGGCAAGGGCCGTCACCAGGTCCGTGGACAACCCGCCGTCGAATTCCCGGTTGATTACGGCGAGCACGGCCTCGGAACAGCACATGGGGCCGTTTCCATAGAGCTGCCGGGCCGCCAAACCGGATTCGGCGACAAGCCGTTCCTCATCGGGGAGAAGATGCATCATGGCCGAGCTCCTTAGACGATCACGGACTTGAGGCCGTGGTCGACAAACCGCTGCCGGACCGCTTCCAACTGTTCCGGCTCGTATTCGCCGGACATGCGGTACTGCCAGCCGAGAGCCGCGTACTTGTTGCGCCCGAAGGCGTGACACGGCATTATCTCGATCTCGTTGCGGCCGAATTCCTTGAAGAAATCCGCCATGGCCGCGATATTTTCATCGGAGTCGTTGAGGTTGGGCATAAGCGGCATACGGATGCGCACTTCCTTGCCGGACGTGAGCGCGGCGCGCATGTTGCGCAGGATGATTCCGTTGTCCACGCCGGTCAGCGCCTTGTGCCGCTCCGGGTCCATGTGCTTGCAGTCGAACAGGAACAGGTCCGCCAGCTCGATGGCCTTGTCGAAGCGCTCCTCGGGACAGTAACCGCAGGTGTCCACGGTCACATGATAGCCCTCGTCCTTGGCCGCCCGGACCATGTCGAGGAAGAATTGACCGCCCGCAGTGGGCTCGCCGCCGCCGAAGGTCACGCCGCCGCCGGAATTCTCGTAAAACAGGGAGTCCTTGCGTACGACCTCCATGACCTCATCCACGGTCATGGTCTTGCCGGACAACTCCCGGGCCTTGCTCGGGCAGGAGTCCACGCATTCGCCGCAGTTGGTGCATTTTTCCAGGTCCCGGCCGAACTTGCCGTCCTTTTCCACCACGGCCCCGTTGGGGCAGGCCTGGGCGCAGGCTCCGCAGCCGATGCACAGGTCCGCGAAAAGCAGCATTTGCGGAGTCGCCTTCTGCGACTCCGGATTGCTGCACCACAGGCAGCTCAGGGGACAGCCCTTGAGGAAAACAGTGGTGCGCAGGCCGGGCCCGTCGTGAATGGACATGCGCTGTATGTTGTAAATCATTCCCTGGCTCATTTTTTTCTCTCCGCAGGTATTTTCCGTTTCGCGATTCTCGCAGAGGGCCTGGAGGTCCCCTGTGGGAGAGGGAGACGCGGGGCGAGGGGTTGGGACCCTCGCCCCGCTTTTTGCCTACCCTGTTCAGGAGCTAGTTCTTGTATTCGGTGCGCTTGATGATCTCGTTCTGCACGCCGCAGTCCAGACGGGTGAAGTAGGCGCTGAAGCCTGCCACGCGGACGACCAGATCGGGGTATTCCTGCGGATGGGCCTTGGCGTCCTTCAGGGTCTCGGAGCTGACGCAGTTGAACTGGATGTGGGAGCCGCCGAAGTCGCAGTAGGTCTTGATGAGGGAGATCAGGGTACGAGCCCCGGCCGGGCCCTCGATGACCTGCGGGTTGACCTTCACGTTGAAGTGGTTCGCGCCGTAACGGACGGTGTCGATGGCCTCGGCGCCGGACTTGATGAGGGCGGTGATGCCTTCATGGTCGGTGCCGGGCATGGCGGAGACGGAGCCGTCGGTCAGGGCGACGCCCGCCTTGCGGCCGTTGGGCAGCGCGCCCATCATGGAGCCGAAGTAGTTGTGGTAGGACAGGGAGTACGCGTCCAGCGGAGTGCGCTGGCCGAAGCAGTCCGGACCCTGCGAGCTGTGGATGGTGTCCACGTCGCGGTAGAACCGCTGCACGAACTTCTCCACCTCGGGGTAGTCGTTGCCGTGCTTGGGCGCGTCGAAGCACATCTTGCGGATATCCTCGTACCCTTCGAAGTTGGCCTTGATGGCTTCGAGGAGCTGCTCCATGGTGATCTTCTTCGTGTCGAAGACCAGGTGCTTGACGGCCAGCAGGGAGTTGGCGGCGTCGATGCCCGCGGTCATGATCGGGTTGACCTGCGGGTAACGGGTGCCGCCCGCCTCTTCGCACATGCCCTTTTCAATGCAGCCGTCGTACATGGCGGAGCGGAAGACGCTCGGGACCACCTGGAGGCGGGCCATCTGGCTCAGGTCGGAGTGGGCGCGGGAGATGTGGAACAGGTTGTCCAACTGCTTCTTGGTCGCGTCGTAGAGGTCTTCGAAGGTCTCGAAGGTGGTGGGATCGCCGGTCTCGACGCCGACCTGCTTCTTGGTGACCGGGCACTTGCCGTTGTTCAGCACGAGTTCGATGACCTTGGCGAGGCAGGGCTGGTCTTCCTGGGTGATGAAGCTGCCCTTGCCGCAAACGCCGGTGGACACGCAGCCGTAGTTGCCGCAGTTGCGGGCGTCTTCCAGGGTGATGCCGTCGGGATACTTGGCGAAGCGGGCCAGGGTGCGCTGGATGACCACGTTGTTGTTCAGGATCTGGGGCTGGCCGGAACCGCCGCGGATGCACTCAACGACCTTCTGCATGTAGGAATCCTTGATCTTGGGATGGTACAGCAGGGTCAGGGTGGGCTGGATGCTCCGCATCTGGATCTGGGTCTCGAGGAGCAGTTCCTCCAGCTCGGTGCAGGCGTCTTCGCCGTTGGCGTCCACGCCGCCGATGGTGATGGACTGGCCGGTGTGGCCGGACAGGGTCAGGGCGTAGGAGTTGCCCTGGTACTCACCGAGTTCGAGGTGGCGAATCCACTGGAACTTGAGCAGGGTCACGACCTGCTCGCGGGTCAGGTTGCCTTCGTCGATGTCCTTCTTGAAGAAGGGATACATGTACTGGCCGTAACGGCCGGGGGACACGGCGCAGGCCATCTGCTCGGTGGCCACGCAGAGGTGGATGAACCAGAAGGACTGGATGGCTTCGCGGAAGTTGCGGGCCGGATGCTCGGGCACGCGGCGGCAGATTTCGGCGATCTCAAGCAGCTCGGCCTTGACCTTGGGATCGGATTCCCCGGCTGCGGTCTGCTCGGCCAGATCGGCGTAGCGATGGGAATGGGCGATGACGGCGTCGAAGGTGATGAGCATGGAGCGGTACAGGTCGATCCGGTCCCTGTCGGCCAGGGTGGTCGGGCACTCGGCCAGACGCTTCTTGACGTCGTCGATGAGGTAGCGCAGGCCCTTGTTCAGAACCAGGCCGTAATCGGCGATGCCGGAACCGGAAGCGACGGAGACGTTCTCGTAGTACATGCCGGCCTTGGCGTACTGCTTCGCGTTCACGCCGTACTTTTCCTTGTACATCGTGTTGTTCTGGTCGACGCAGGTGCGGCCCTTCCAGAGCTTGTAGGTCTTTTCGAGCAGTTCCTGGGTCTCGGCGGGAATCTTCATTTCGCCCAGGGAGGCCATCTTGGCCATCTGCATCTCTTCCTTGATCCAGGAAACGTTCCACTCGGGGTAGGCGTAAACGCCCGCGCGGACACCGGTCAGGGTGCCGACCAGGGGGTTGCCGTCCAGGAAAATCTTCTTGCCGGTCAGGACGCGCTCCAGCAGCTTGGCGCGGATGTAGACAACCGGCTCGCCCTGATGCTTTTCGTATACTTCAAGGAGGAACTTCAGACGTTCCGGATCCATCACCTGCGGCGCGGCCATCAAGTAGTCCTTGAGTTCCTTGGCCCGCTTTTCGGCGGTATCCCAATTGATGCCGTAGCCCTTGGCCTCAGCCTGATTGTCGGTCTTATTCACAACGGAAAGAGTCGTCATTTCCATCTCCTGTTCTCTTGATGATGTTCTGAATCGGATTAATATGTGAAGTTCGTTCGCTTGTTCTTTTTCGCACTAGCACGGGGTGTGCCAGAAGACGCACTTCTCTTTGATTTGTGAATAACGTACTGAATTATTAAATTTTTTAGTTTTTACAAGAAGTGAAATCCGGAGTGAAAAAATTAATTAATAGAAAAATAATTTTCTATTTGTAAAAAAATTTTTCTCTTTCTAAGGTGCTGCCAATGAGTTTATAGGCGAGCATGACAAGCCGCAGACGTTTTTGCGGGGGGAGGAAAATTTGCTTTTTTCCGAAGAGAAATTCACCGATGTCAGCCGGGCAAGCGTCCTGACCCCGGCCATGACCGCCATATGGGACGACCTCGGAGTCGGCGTAGCCGTTGTCGACGCCAACGGCATTTGTGAATATATGAACCCCATCCAACGGCGCGCCGACAGCTTCACCAGCCTGCCGGTGAGGGGACAGCACATCACAAAGCTGTATGTGCCCCATGAACTGGAATGCATCCCCACCATCGAATGCCTGCGAAGCAGCAGGCCGATCCTGAAAAAAAGCTACTTCTACAAGACCACCAACAACTACCTCGCCAGCACGGTCTCGGATTTCTTCCCCCTGTACGATCACGGCAGGAAGGACGGGGTCATCGCCTTCACCATCTGGACCGGCTCGGCCACCCTGAACGACTCCAAGCGGCGTCCGAAAAAACCGGCCGAGCGCTCCTACTCCTACTACACGTTCGACAGCATCATAGGTAAGGACGACAGCCTGGCGGACGTGCTGGCCGAAGCCCGGACAGCGGCGAGAGCGTCGTCCCACGTCATGATCTGGGGTGAAAGCGGCACCGGCAAGGAACTGTTCGCCCAGGCCATCCACTCCGGGAGCGACCGGCGCGACGAGCCTTTCGTTGCCGAAAACTGCGCCGCCATCCCCCAAAATCTGCTTGAGGCGATCCTCTTCGGCACCTCCAAGGGGGCGTACACCGACGCCCCGGAAAAGCCCGGCCTGTTCGAAGCGGCCAACGGCGGCACGCTGCTCCTGGACGAATTGAACTCCATGCCGCTGGGGCTCCAGGCCAAGCTGTTGCGCGTACTCCAGGAAAAACGGGTGCGCCGCCTCGGCTCAAGCAAGGAAATCCCGGTGGACGTGCGGGTCATCAGCATCCTGAACGAAGCTCCGCTGACCGCCGTGGGCAACGGCATCCTGCGCAGCGACCTGTATTACCGGCTCGCCGTGGTGGGCCTCGCCGTGCCGCCCCTGCGCGACAGGAAAGGGGACATCCCCCTGCTGGTCCGCACATTCATCGAGCGCTCAAAACAGGCGCAGGACGGCGCGCCCATCGAAGTGACCCCCGAAGTGCTCCGGATATTCCAGGATTACGACTGGCCGGGAAACATCCGGGAGCTGCAACACGTCATCGAAGGCGGCCTCGCCATGCTGGGCGATCAGCATTCCATGGACTGCCGGACCCTGCCGCGCCACTTCCGCGAGGCGTGCGAGACCACCTGCGTGGCGGAGTCCGCGGAACCCATGGCGGAAACGCCCGGGCCGGACGAAAACGCCGGGCCAAGCCAGAATTATTTCGATTACCGCACGGTCAAACGAAACAGCGTCATCCCGCTCAAGCAATGTATGCAGCGGTACGAAGCGGAATGCCTGTGCAATGTTTTGCGGGTCACTGGAGGCAATGTGGCAAAGGCCGCCCGCATCCTGGAGATCACCGCGGCCGGATTGCGCTACAAGATCAAGCAGCTCGGCATAGAAGACAGATTTTAGGGCGAATCCTGAAAACACGACCGGCCCGCGACATGGCGGACCGGCCGTGCCGGATCAGAACAGGGAGCGCACCAGGCAGACCACTCCGGCCAGCAGGATGATGGCCAGAAGCACTCGCCGGAACGTGTCCTGGTTGACGTGCCTGGTGATCGGAAAGGCGCACAGGGTTCCCAGCATGGTCGCCGGAATCCCGTACATTGCGTACTCGATAACGGCGGAAGTGTAGAGTCCCGCTCCGGCCTGCAGCACGCAGGTCATGGTGCCCCGGATCACGAAGAATACGCCCAAGGTGCCAAGAAAGGTCCTGGGGGACCAGCCCACATACAGCCCATACGCGCCGACGGGCGGACCGTCGAAGGATATGGCCGTGCCGAGCAGGCCCGCGCCGAATCCGGCCGCCCCGCCGTGCGACCACGATTCCCGATGCACCTCGGTGACGCGAAAGGTCCGCTGCCAATATACATAGTAAAGCAGCAACGCGCCCACAGCCCCCTGCAATATGGCTCCGGGAACGAATTTGAGGATGAATAGGCCGACGAATGCCCCGGGCAGGGAACCGGCGAGCATGGGCCAGAGCGCGGACACGCGGCAGTGGCGGAAATGTGCGGCGGCGATGCAGCCGTCCATGACCACGTTCAGGATGCAACTGAGCGGAATCAGCTCATGCATGGGTATGAACATGGCCGCCGCCGGAACCGCGACCATGGCCCCGCCGATGCCGCTGACGCCGGAGACGAATCCGCCGACGAGCCACAACCCGAAGACAAGGAGATGAGTGGGATCGAACATGGGAAGAAACCCGCGTCGAATCAGCGGTGCGCGAGTCCGGCCTCGCACGCCGCCAGAGACTCGTGACCCAGCTTGCGCATCAACAGCTCGTAGCGCTCCCGCACCAGATTGCGGTGTTCCCGCTGCGCGGCTTCGACGCACGCGCAATAGGCTTCGAGAGTGGCCGAGGAATAGGTCTGGAGTTCGCAGCCGAGATAGAGGCAAAAGCCCTGATGCCCCTCGGGATGAATGCACCGCGGGAACTGGGCGGCCACTTCCTTGCGCCACTCGCTCTCCGCGGCAACGATATCCCTGATGACCGGGGAATCGCTGAGGGGAGGAATCAGCCCTTCCATGAGCGCGTATTTCTCGGTCATGAAGTTTCGCCCCTGTTCCGCGGCGGCCTTCAGATCGCCCAGATAGGATTCCAGAAAGGCGTCGGACAGGACCCCATGGGAGATTTCCCGCATGAGGCGAAAGGATTCCGGGCGTTCCTGGCACTGCGATGTGCCGCCCCGGTTCTTGACCGCGAGAAACATCTCCAGTTCGCGTTCAATGATGTCGCCGATAAGATTCTCACGATATTGTTCGTTCATCATTCCTCCTATTGTAATCGTTGGGGAAAGCACCGCAACTGGGCAAAAGCCATGCCGTTTCGGCAAATGAAAAAAAGAACGAGCGGGACATTGCAAGGGCGATGCCGATTCCAAAGGCTGTGGACGCTAATGATAAACGGGTGCACTTACTATTTAACTCACTAGATTTAATGTATAATTCATTTTATCACAAATCATGGAGCACCATGCATTTCGGTCCTGAGCACCGAAGGCCGACACAAGAGAATTTTAAAAAAATGAAAATTTTTATTGGAAAAGAAAAATTTCTATCTGCCTAAAACATCAGCTCATCAGCAAACACACTTTGGATCATCAGCTATTTTAATGGGTTGTTTAGATGGTGAAGATTTTCACGTATTGGCACCCAATTTGCTTTTCTTTGTGACAGCAACACGTGAGGTTGTTTTTAGGAGGTTCGGATTAATAGCGCAGAGGTTTCGTTCGCCCTCTGTAGTTGCGGAAAAAGCCGCGCTCGGCCTGATAGGTTTCAGGATAGGCGCGGCCCGACAGGCACCGAGAACTCACGATCCGGAGCCATCGGCAGGGGCCATGCGGGCAGACGCTACGAGGAAGAGCGCGCTGCCGGAAAGCTGGCCCGCCCCCCAAAAAAACGGGGTCAAGGCTGTCGAAAACTCATTAAATCTGAGAGATGATCTATGTCACAAGAACAGTTGGAACTGAATAAATCCCTTTCCCCGGCCCAGGTGTGGGCATTGGCCCTCGGGTCCATCGTCGGTTGGGGATGTTTTGTACTGCCCGGAGACATGTTCCTGCCGCAGGCCGGCGTTCTCGGCACCCTCATCGGCTTCACCGTCGGAGCCTTTCTCATCTGTTTCGTGGCTGTCTGCTACAGCTATATGATCAAATACGCCCCGGTCGCCGGCGGCGCCTTCGCATATGCCTATGTCGGCTACGGCCCGACGGCGGCCTTCATCTGCGGATGGGCGCTCGTGCTCGGCTACGTCGCCATCATCGGCATCGACGTCGCCGCCCTGGCCCTGATTTTCCGATTCCTGTTCCCGGGCGTTTTCGAATTCGGCCCACTGTATTCGATCGCCGGATGGGATGTGTACACCGGCGAGGTCCTGCTCATGACAGCGGCCACGCTCCTGTTCGGCTGGATGAACTACCGGGGCACCAACTTCGCGGGTAAATTCCAGGTGATTCTCACCTTCCTGCTCGTCATCGGCATCGCCTCCCTGTTCACCGGAGCCGCATCCCTGGAAACCGCGCAACCCTCCAACCTGCTGCCGCTGTTCGCCGAGCACCGCTCCGCTTTCTCCTGCGTCCTCATCATCTTCGCCATCTCCCCCTTCCTGTTCGCGGGATTCGACACCGTGCCGCAGGCCGCCGAAGAGTTCACCTTCGAACCTTCCCGCGCCCGCAACCTCATGATTATCGCCATCCTGTGCGGCATGGTGCTGTACGCCCTGGTGACGCTGGCCGTCGGCATCGCCATCCCCTATCCCGAGATGCTGGCCAAGATGGAAACCATGCGCGCCGCGGGCGGAACCGCCTGGGCCACCGGCGAAGTCGCCGCCATGGCCTTTGGTAAAATGGGCGCCGTCATCCTTGCCTGCGCCGTCATGGGCGCGGTCTGCACCGGCATCAACGGCTTCTACATCGCCACCTCCCGCCTGCTGCTCAGCATGGCCCGCGGCCGCATCCTGCCCGCATGGTTCGGCGAAATCCATCCCAAGTACCGTTCCCCCTACAAGGCCATCCTGTTCACCATCGCCATCGTGCTTCTGACGCCTTTCGCCGGCCGCTCCGTCATCGTCTGGATCGTGGACATGAGCTCCGTGGGCACCGGCATCGGTTACCTGTTCTCCTGCCTTGCCGCCCGCCGCGTCATCCTCGGCAGCACGGGCATCGAGAACCGGGCGCTGAGCCTGTTCTGCTGCGCCATGGGCACCGTGGCCTCCGTTCTGTGCATCGTGCTGCTCCTCATCCCCGGCTCCCCCGCCTACATCAGCGAAGCTTCCCGCTGGTGCATGGTCTCCTGGGTCGGCATGGGCGTCTTCTTCTACTTCTCCAACAGGAGCGAGTGGGCGAAGCTGTCCGAATCGGAGCTGCGTGCAAGCATCCTCGGCCGCAAGGACATCCCCGTCTTCTTCAAGAGCCGCTCCCCCGAAATCGAGGTTCCGGCCCAGGCCGACTAACAACAGCTTCATCGGCAAGCCTCTACCGCCCGCCGAACAATATCGCCCCCGTCTGCATACGCAGGCGGGGGCGTCGTCGTTTGTCCCGGCCGCTTCCTCGAAGCGGCGTCACAACACGCAGGATTTTTCTGAATATATCGATGGACAGCCCCCGCCCGGAAGGGAGGGGACGCGAAAATCAGCCCCGGACCGAGGCGGCTCCTACTCCATACCCTCGTCCTCAAGCAGGTCCCTGCCCGAGGCGGCATTTCTGGCCAGATCGTCCACACGCTCGTTAAACAGGTGCCCGGCGTGGCCCTTGACCCAATGAAAATCGACGTCGTGCTTTTCGATAAGAGGCAGGAGCCTCTGCCAAAGGTCCTGATTCTTGACCGGCTTTTTCGCGGCGGTTTTCCAGCCGTTCCGCTGCCAGTTCTTGAGCCAGCGTTGGGTGATGGCCTGCTGGACGTATTTGGAGTCGGTCCAGAGGTCCACGGAGCACGGCCTGGTGAGGGCGGTCAGCCCCACGATGACGGCGAGCAGCTCCATGCGGTTGTTGGTGGTCCGCTTGTAGCCCTGGGCGAACTCCTTGTAGTTGTCCGCCTTCTCGCCCTTGTATTCGCCGTGGATGAGGACCGCGCCGTAGCCGCCGGGGCCGGGGTTGCCCAGGCAGGAACCGTCCGTATACATGGTCACGCGATCACTCACTACTGTTCTCCTTGTTCAATGAATCGAGTTTTTTGAGGATTTCCACCAGCACTTCCTGAATGGCCATGGGCCAGTCGCCCGCCTCGAAGGACGGGAGCAGGAAAGTGGTTTTGAGAGACTCTATGAATTGCGGCCCGAGGGCCTTGCGCATGAGCGGGGGAAACCGCAGCTCGGCCACGCCGATGGCGGGCGCAAGCCCCATGTACATGGTCTTGTCGTCCAGGTCCGGCACCACGAAGTCGCCGCCGTAGACCTGTATCCGGCACTCCATCCCCCACTTGTCCCGCAAGGCTCCCGTGAACGACACGATCATCTTCTTTTGGTCCTTGGTCAGGACGCCCGTCTCGTCGTAAACGGCGCTCGCCTGATTGAGGACTTCGACAACATGCTCGTTGTTCTTCATGAACGCCCATATCACGGCGGCGAAGACGAGGATCAACGCAAGGGTTCGAACAAGTTTTTCCTTGGGCGTGGAACCGTGCACTCTGGGGATGTTGATGCGCATGGCTGCTCTCTATCGTCTGGGCGGAATTGAGGCAAGCCCGGAAGCCGGGCCCAGCCTACCCCTCGCCGCGAAGCGCCTGAATGGGATCAAGCGACGCAGCCTGCCGGGCGGGCTTGAGGCCGAAGACCAGCCCCACGGCCTGCGATCCGGCCAGGGCCATGAAAAAAGCCTTCCAGGAAAACTGTATGGTCAGGATATCCAGCCGCGACAGGAATTGACCAAGCCCCAGCCCAAGGAACAGCCCAAGCACCCCGCCGAGCATGGTCAAAGCGCACGCCTCCACGAGGAATTGCATCATTATCGCGGAATTGCGCGCGCCCATGGCCTTTTTCAGACCGATTTCCTCGGCCCGTTCCGAAACCGAAATGGAAAAGAGATTGGCCAGGACAAACCCGCCCACCAGCACGGCGATGCCCGCCGTCACACCCAGAAATATGGTCAGGCCGCCCTTGAATATAGCCAGGAACTTGAGCACCTCGTCGGCCGTCAGAATGGTGAAGTCGTCGTCTTCCTCAGGCTGGAGGTGGTGCAGATGCCGAAGCAGGGAACGCAGGTTTTCCGTGTGCGCGGCCATATAATCCGGCTCCGCGAACTTGACCCGCAACGCCCTGAAATACTTGCGGTCCAAATTGTACCTCTGGACCATGGTGGACAGGGGAATGATGATCCGGTTGTCCACGTCGCCGCCTCCGCCCGAAGTCACGCCCCGGTAGGACAGCTTGCCCACCACCTGGAACGGGATGCCCGAAACGTACATGACCCGCCCCACCGGCGACTCGTCCCCGAACAGCTCACGCGAAGGCGTCTCGCCTATCAACGCCACCTTGGCCCCGATGCGCTCGTCTTCGGCCGACAGGTCACGCCCCTCGCTCAACGGCCAGTTCCATGCCTGGGAGTAATTTTCATAGGTTCCCACAATCACCACGTCCTGACAGCTCCGGTTGCCCGCCTTCACCGTCTGGCTGCCCCTGGCGCGCATGGGCAACACCTGATACGCCCCGGGCAACGACGACCGGATGCGCTCCGCGTCGTCCCGGCTCAATATCAGCGTGCGCATCCCCACCGCGCGCTTCTGGAAATTGCCGCCGAACACCAACGCCGCGTCCGGACCGAACATGTCCACCATCTCCAGCGCCTTGCGGTTCGCGCCGTCCACCGCCGTCACGATCAGCGTCAGCGAAGCGATGCCGAACGCCACACCCAAAATGACGAATATGGACCGCAACTTGAAAGCCCATACAGCCTCCAAGCCCATGCTCACTACCCTGGTTATGGTCCGCATCATTTTTTTATGTGCCTCCGGCGGCCGGGGGAAGGGGAAAGGGAACCCCTTTGAAAAGGGCTTTCCCTTTCCCCTTCCCCCGAACCCCCATCCCCTTTCCCTTCCTAAACTTTTCGGGCCGCTTCGCGGAGGGAATCGCAGGGTTGGTCCCGTTCAAGTTACAACGTTCATCCGTTGAAATAACATTTATTTTGAAAGGTTGCCTCTCCCCCCGCCGAAGGCGGCACAAAAAGTTTTGGAGGGTCCAGGGAACCTTTTTCAAAAGGTTCCCTGGCGGGGTCCGGGGCAGCGCCCCGGCCGCCGGAGGCACACCTTTCCCCGTTACACGGCCACGTCCTCGGCGATGCGCCCGTCGTGCAGACGGATGATACGGCCCGCTTCCCGGGCCACGTCCTCATCGTGGGTGACGAGAACAATGGTCTGTCCCGCGTCGTGCACATCGTGAAAGAGCTTCATGATATCGCCTGAAGTGGTGGAATCGAGCTGGCCGGTAGGCTCGTCGGCCAGGAGAATCTGCGGCTTGTTGAGCATGGCGCGGGCCATGGCCACGCGTTGCTGTTGCCCGCCGGACAGGCGCGAGGGCTTGAAGTTCATGCGGTCGGACAGCCCAACGCGGTCCAGAAGCTCCTCGGCGCGGGCGACCAGCTCGCCGCGCGGCCTGCCGGAATAGAGTCCGGGCAGGATGACGTTTTCGAGGGCCGTGGCGTAGGAGATGAGGTAAAAGGACTGGAACACGAACCCGAGGGCCTTGTTGCGCAGATCGGACTGCTGATCGTCGTCCAGGTGCGAGGCGTCGTGTCCCAGAAGGCGATAGGTTCCCGCCGTGGGCCGGTCGAGCAATCCGATGATATGCAGCAGGGTGGACTTGCCCGAACCGGAGGTGCCTTGCAGGGCGATGAACTCGCCGGAGGCGACCTCCAGGGTGATGCCCTTGAGGACCTCGATGCCGGGCCGGGTCTCGTCGTCCTTTCCCTGGAAGAAGGTCTTGGTGATCCCGTCGAGGGAGATGGCCGAGGTCATTACAGGCCCTTTTTGCCGACCTTGGCGCCGGGCAGGACGAGCTGGGTGGCGACCACGTCGCCCTCGGACAGCCCTTCGAGAATCTCGGAATTCTCCAGGCCGACGAGACCGAGCTTGGGGGCGACCTCTTCCGGTTCCCGGGTCGGATCGGTCACGCGGAAACAGACCTGCCGGTCCTTGACCCATTTGAGGGCGTTGTTGGGAACGGTCAGCACATCGTCCTTGGTCTGGACTATGATTTTACACTGCGTGGTCATCTCCGGCCGCAGGAAGTCGGCCTGCTCGCGGGAGACTGTGACCAGTGTGCGGTAGTAGACGATGTTGTCGCGGATTTCGGGCTCGGGATAGATGCGGTCCACGACGCCTTCGAAGATCTTGTCGCGGTAGGCGTCCACGGTGTAGCGCACGGGCAGCCCCGTCTTGACGCGGCCCACGTCGGTTTCGTCCACGTATATCCACATTTCGAGCAGTTCCGGGTTGAGCACGGTGATAAGGTTGGACACGGACAGGCCGGAAACGATGGTCTCGCCCTCCTGGGCGGCCACCTGGCTGACCACGCCGTCGATAGGCGAGTAGATGCTGGTGTAGGAAAGCTGGACTTTGAGGGTGTCGAGCTTCGCCTTGGCGGCGGCCACGCTGAACCGGGCCGTCTCAGCGTCCTGGGTGGCCACGTCCAGGGAATCCTGGGCTTCGAGGCGCTTCTGTACCAGGGTGCGCTTGCGCGGGAGGTTCTTCTCCATATAGTCGAGCTTCGCCATGGCCAGGTCCAGATTGGCCTTGGCCTCCGCTATGCGCGCCTTGAGCTCGCGGGCGTCGATCCGGGCCACGAGTTCGCCCTTTTTCACATGCTCGCCCACCTTGACGGGCACGGATTCGAGCACGCCCGTGGCCTGCGCGCCGATCTTGACCTGCGCGCCCACCTGGGCCTTGACGATGCCGGTGGCCTCAAGGACCTTGGAAACGCTGCCCCGTTTGACCGTGTCGGTCTTGAGGACCTTGATTTTTTCGGCGGTCTGGCCCGCAGTGAAGTACCAGACGCCGCCCCCGGTCAGAATCGCCGCAATGAGGATGAATATGAGCTTTTTCATTTCCGGTTGTCTTGTTCCTGTTCGATTTCCCGGCGCAGTTCGGCGGAGAAATCGGCGGGTTTGAGAGGTCTGCGGCCCAGCAACACGTCGCGAAACGTCACGGCCCTGAAAGTGTAGCCGCAGCCTTTGAGAGTCCGGCCGCCTTGGTAATATAGCGATTTCGACGGATAATTTCTACATAAAGAGAGACGGGACCCGTGACGGATGCAAAGGTTGTCCTCGCCGAGCATGGAGCAGTCGAAGGTCAGGTATCCCTCTTCGTCGCGCTCCAGGGGGATGAAACGGCCGAGCCCGGGGGCCTCTTCCACCAGCCTTTCGAAATCGGAAACATGCCGCAGCCAGCGGCCTTCCTCGGAAAGACGGATGGACCGGCAACACCGGCCGCAACAGAGACATTGCCCGACCACCTCCACCTCGCGGCGGAGGACGTAGGACCGAAAACGGCGGAAGAGTCCGGTCATGCGGTCAACAAGGGCCATGCGGGCCGACTCCTTTTTTTATCCCCGGCAGCGGTTTCAATGCTTTTTCCTTCGGCTTTTCTTGACCTGCCCACGCAATATGCCTACTTGTGTGTCATTATGAATTGGGATTGGGACAAATTACAAAAGCAGCAACAGGGGCGCCCCGGCGGCAAGCCGCCGAGCTTCGACGATTTCCAGGAGCAGTTCGACAAACTGAAAAGGTTTAAACTGCCCGGCTGGAAACTCGTCCTTCCTATCCTCGTCCTCCTCTGGATCGCCAGCGGGTTCTACATTGTCGAACCCGATGAGGTCGGCGTGGTCAAACAATTCGGCAAGTTCAACCGTGTCACCACGGCAGGTCCGAATTACCACATTCCATATCCTGTGGAAAGCGTGCTCACTCCCAAGGTGACGCAAATCCGGCGTGTGGAATTCGGTTTCAGGTCCGTGGGACGCCCCCTGACGCAAAGCTTCCAGCAGGGCGTCAGCCGCGAGGTCAAGGAAGAATCCCTGATGCTCACCGGCGACGAGAACATCGTCTCGGTGCAGTTCATCGTCCAATACCTCATCAAGGACGCCGAACACTATCTGTTCAACGTCAACGACCCCGAACAGACCCTGGCCCACGCCGGCGAGGCGGCCATGCGCGAAGTCATCGGCAACGGCAAGATCGACGACGCCCTGACCACCGGAAAGCAGGAAATCCAGGTCCAGACCCGCGAGCTGATGCAGCGTATTCTGGACAACTACCAGACCGGGCTGTCCGTCGTGGCGGTACAGATGCAGAACGTGCATCCGCCGGATGAGGTCATCGAGGCGTTCAAGGACGTGGCGAGCGCGCGCGAGGACAAGAGCCGCTTCATCAACGAGGCCGAAGCCTATCAGCGCGACATCCTGCCCAAGGCGCGCGGCGAGGCGTCCCGCATCGTCAACGCGGGCCTGGCCTACAAGGAGGCCAAGGTTCGCCGCTCCGAAGGTGACGCCGCCCGATTCCTGGCCGTGCTGACCGAATACAACAAGGCCAAGGACATCACCCGCGAGCGCCTCTACCTGGAGACCATGGAAGCACTCCTGTCCAATCCCGACACGGAAAAGCTGGTCATGTCCGACGACGCCCTGAAGCAATCAGTACCCTATCTCCCCCTGGACAAGCAGCCCCGCCGGGTTGCCCCCAAGGAAGCTCAATAAGGGGAGACTCGATATGAAGAAAACGACCATCATATTCGCCGCCGCCATCATCATCGGGGCCTTTGTGCTGACCTCCGCGGCCTTCACCGTGGACCAGACCCAGCAGGCCATCGTCATCCAGCTCGGCCGTCCCATCGGGGACAAGGCCCTCGGACCGGGCCTGCACTTCAAGCTGCCCGTGGTCCAGACCGTGGTCTTCTTCGACGCGCGCATCCTGGACTTCGACGCCAAGCCCGAGGAGATCACCACCACGGACAAGAAGTACATGAACGTGGACTCCTACACCAAGTGGAAGATCATCGATCCCCTGACGTTCTATACCAAGGTGCGCACCATCCAGGGCGCCCGCGCCCGGCTGGACGACATCGTCCGCTCGCAGCTCCGCGTGGCCCTGGGCCGCTACACCCTGATCGAGGTCGTCTCGCACAAACGGCAGGAGATCATGGACATGGTGACCGAACGGTCCAAGGAACTGCTCATGCCCTACGGCATCGAGGTTCTGGACGTGCGCATCAAGCGCACCGACCTGCCCGCCGAAAACGCCCGCTCCATCTACGGACGCATGAAGGCCGAGCGCGAACGCCAGGCCAAGCAGTACCGCTCCGAGGGACAGGAGGCGTCAGCCAAGATCAAGGCCAACGCCGACAAGGAGCGCGCCATCATCCTCGCCGACGCCGGGAAACAGGCGGAAATAATCCGAGGCGAAGGCGACGCCCAGGCGACCAAAGTCTATGCGGACGCTCTGGGGCAATCTCCCGACTTCTACGAATTCACCCGTAGCCTCGAGGCTTATCGTCAGGGATTCGATAAGAATACCAGATTCATACTGACGCCAAAAAGTCCCTTCCTGAAACACCTTCAATAAGAAAAGCACACTCCTGTTGATTGAGGATGTGGTCACATAACGGCCACATCCTTTTTCTTTTGCAAAAAATAACCTTAAACGATATCATTGACATTATCGGGAGTTTCTCCCAAAGTCCCCGGGAGATTTTCCCTATACGCAGAAAAACGGCGGAACCTATTGTCTGGTCCGGGGGATTACCCCTATTGATAAAATATACTGGACGGCATACAGATGTTACGTTACTCCGATAATAGGGGGAAAGTCACTACGTGCCGCCATCATTTGTTAAGGAGCGACTATGCCCAAGAAGAAACGGAGATGTGACGAAGCGCAGCTCAAGTGGTTCGAGGAAGCGCTTGAGCGCATAAAGAAGGCGACCGGGGCCCGCACCCAGGTCCAACTGGCCGAGGTGCTCGATGTTCGCCAGTCAAGCATATCGGACGCCAAGCGCCGCTGCTCTATCCCCGCCGATTGGTTCCTGAAGCTGTACCGCAGCCACGGATTGGACCCGGATTGGCTGTCCGAAGGCGTGGAGCCCGTCTACATCAACGCCGACAAGGCCAAGGTCCCGGCCGACACCCTGCTCCGCGAGACCCCGGCCCCTTATGGCCGGATGAACTCGCGCGGCCGTCTGGTCGCCGTCTCCACCATGGCCGGCGCGGACAAGGACGCCGCCGAGTGGGAACCGAAGCCCATTGAGGAACTTTCCGTGCCCGAATCCTTCTGCCGCCCCAAGCTGCTGGTGGTGAAGGTTGATTCCGCGAGCATGGACCCGGTCATCACGCGCGGCGCTTTCGTCGGCATCGACCGCGACCAGAGCGAACATCCCGACGGCGACCTGTGCGCGGTGCACTTTCCCCACCAGGGACTGACCATCCGCAGGGTCTTCCACCAGGGCGACACCTTCCTGCTCAAGGCCGACAACGAACAGTATTCCGACCTGACCATCCCCGCTGAAGAGATGAACGACCGCACCGTCGGCCGGGTCATCTGGGTGCTGCAGAACCTCGCCCCGATGTAAATCCGGGCCTGATCCGCACCAAGCAAAAAAGACCGCCCGCTCTCCGGGCGGTCTTTTTTTTGGACATCATATATTCAACTCACGCCGCGAAGCGGAAAAAACCCCGCGCCGAAGGCGCTTACAGGGGATGCAAGGGTGCGGGCCCTTGTCCGCCGGAGGCGAAATCACCCGACTATTGCCGCGAAGCGGCTTTCAGCGCCTGATTTTCCCCATGGCGTCCACGCGTCTTTCAAGACACATGCCCCCCCCTTGACTTGGGACCGCAAGCGGCCCTACTCTCCGGGCCATGACAACCTCAGAGAAGACCATCCCCCAGGCCAAGGCCAAGCCCGTCACCGCCCCGGTCATCCAGGGCATGAAAGGCGGAGCGAAAATCTGCTGCATAACCGCCTACGACTATCCGTCCGGGCTCATCGCCGACCAGGCAGGCGTCGACCTCGTTCTGGTGGGTGATTCCCTGGCCATGGTCGTGCTCGGCCGCGAGGACACCCTGTCCGTGACCGTGGACGAGATGGTCCACCACACCAAGGCGGCCGCAAGAGGCGTCAAGCGGGCGCTGCTCGTGGCCGACATGCCGTTCATGTCGTTCGCCACCGTGGACCGGGCGCTCGACACCGCCCATCGGCTCATGGGCGAGGGCGGAGCCAGGGCGGTCAAACTCGAAGGAGGCCAGACCGTGGCCCCGCAAATCACCGCCCTGACCGAAGCGGGCGTGCCGGTCATGGCCCATGTGGGACTGACCCCCCAGCACCTCGCCAGGTTCGGCGGTTTCAAGGCCCAGGGAAAATCCGCCGAGGCCACCCGCGTGCTCGTCGAAGACGCGCAGGCCGTCGAGGCCGCCGGCGCATTCTGCGTGGTTCTGGAGGCCATGCCGGTGGAGGCCGCCCAGGTCATCACCGAGGCCGTGACCATCCCGACCATCGGCATCGGCGCGGGCAACGTGACCGACGGCCAGATTCTGGTCTACCACGACGCGCTGGGCCTGTTCGACAGGTTCACTCCCAAGTTCGTCCGCCGCTTCGCCGAACTGGGCGATGATTCGCGCAAGGCCCTTGAGATGTATTGCGCCGAAGTCCGGCGCACCACGTTCCCCGGCGACAAGAACACCTTCTACATGCCCACCGACGAGGTGGCCCAGGTCCGCAAGATCAAGATCAAACCCAAAAAGAAGTAAATGGCCATCGACTTTTCCTGGCCGGTACTCTGGAACGGTCTTTTCTGGCCGCTCATCAGGCTGACGTTCTACATATCGATAGCCCTGATGGTCGGCATCCTGATCGAGTCCCTGCGCTGGACCCGATATGCCGCCAAGCTGGCGGACCCCCTGGCGCGGCGCGCCCGGCTCAAGGACGTGTCGGCGGCCAGCTTCACCATGGCCTTTTTCTCCGGGCTCACTGCCAACACAATGCTCGCCGAAGCCCATGAAAAAGGGGAGCTGTCGGACCGAGAGCTGGTCCTCTCCAACCTGTTCAACTCCCTGCCCACTTATTTCCTGCACCTGCCGACCATATTCTTCATCGCCAGCCCGTTCATCGGCTCCGCGGCCTACACCTACGTGGGGCTGACCGCGCTCGCGTCGGTCCTCCGAACCATGGGCATCGTCTTCGCAGGCAAATTTCTGCTCCCGCCCCTGCCGGAGGGGTGTCTGCCATGCAGGCTTTCCGAGATCGACGCGCAGTGGAACAAATCGGGGACAAAGATAACCTGGAGGGCATTCAGGCGACGCCCCGTCAAGGTGCTGCTCATCATCCGACGCCGTCTTTCGGCCACCCTGTCCAAGGCGCTCAGGCAGGCCTGGCGAAGGTTCACCAAACGGCTTCCCAAAATCCTCTATATCACCTGCCCCATCTACACGCTGTTCTTCGTGCTCAAGCAGCTCGGCCTGTTCGCCTGGATTCAGTCGGCCATGGCGGACGGCGTCCCGCTCTTCACCTTCCTGCCGCCCGAGGCGCTGTCCATCGTGGCCTTCCACATGGCCGCCGAGTTCACCGCCGGGCTGGCCGTGGCCAGCGCACTCATCGCCGACACCAGCCTGACCCAGGTCCAGGTCATTCTGGCGCTCATGCTCGGCAATGTGCTCTCCTCGCCCGTGCGCGCCTTCCGCCATCAATTCCCCTACTATGCAGGCATCTTCCGCCCGCGCATGGCCTTCAAGCTCATTCTCTACAATCAGGTCTCGCGCAGCCTGACCATCGCCCTGGTGGGCGCGGTCTACGCCCTGCTCATGAACTGATCCCCGCACACATTGTGCAACGCTGCACATCTTTTTGTGCAATGCACATCACATTGCACAAATGTTGAACATGCAACAAGTCTACAACTAGCTGAAATTACAGGCTTCAATGGTTTGGCACGGCCTATGCTAATAGCAAATCATGATTGATGCAGTTACCGTCACTCTCATCATCCTGGCCGTCGTGTTGTTGCGGCGGCCCCTCCTCACCGACCCGGACGCCGCCCCCGGCGTCCGGGAAGACGGGGAACCCAACGGCTTCGAGGCCAAAGTCCCTGTGCCCGTCCGGATGACAAACCCCCATCCCATCCGGATCAAACGGCGCAACGACCGAGCCTGACAGCATATACCATACCTCCCTTGAAAAGCAGTTTCTAACCTCAAAACCCCTCCTCAAAAGCAGACCTCCAACCCCTGAAAGGGCCGCGCAAGCGGCCCTTTCACCGTTTCCGGCGTAACGGAGTTACGGACTTCGCGCCCGCTTTTCTTGTCAGAACCATCCCAAAAGCGTACATATAAACCAAATCCGCATACTCAAACCGCCGGACGTGCGCGAATGAACAACCCCGACACCCACGCCCAGAACGAAAGCCTGCTCGATATCACCGACGAAGAGCGGCTCGCCCTCGTGGAGGAACGCATCGAGGCAAAATTCCTCGACTACGACGGGTACGACTTTTCCCGGCGGCAAAACATCGCCCTGAACATCTTCTTCGAGCTCTCGCAGGAAATGCGCGGCCGGGAAATGTTCTACGCGGTCTGCATGGCCATACCCCATGCCTTGTTCGGCCTGGAATCGACCATGTACATCCTGGAGGACGAGGAGACCTTCGCCCTGGCCGCCTGCTCTTCCGGGAAATGCGACAAGGAGTCCGTACTGCCTTGGAGCGACGTGATGAACCACCGCCTGACAATCAAGGGCGAGAACATGCACATCCCCATCCGGGGAAACCCGGAATTCAACGACATGCTCGCCTTCGAACCGCCCCACAACGTCCTGGGCTGTTTCGTCATGCGCCCCTGCTCCGGCCTACCCGGCCATATCCGCCTCTTCCTCGAAAAATACGTCAACCGCGTCGGCTACCAGCTTCACCACCGCATCATCCGCGCCCGCAACCGCGAGCATATTGCCTTCATCAAATCCATGGTCCAGGACATCGGGCACAACGTCATCGTGCCCAACATGTACTTCAAGCTCTATTTCAACCGGCTCAAGCGCAAGATCGAGGAGCTGCACCTGACCACCACATCCATCCTCACGGGAATGAACAAGAACGCGAACCCGGATCAAATCCGCGAGGGCAACAGGCTGGCGCAGATCGTCGGCGGCATCGAGGCTCAATACCAGGAAATCTACAGCCACTACGAGTCCACCTCGATGTTCCTTGAGACCCTGCTCAGGCGGCAACATTTCGAAGAGGGGCGCTACGTGCTCGACAAGCGGGACGTGAACCTGCGCACCACGGTCGTCGACCCGGTCGTCGAACGGTTCCGTCACCGCTTCGAAGAACGCAACATACGGCTCTCGCTGGCGCATGAATGCGCCGAGGATCACGTGATACGGCTGACCCTCGACCGGGGGCTCATCGCCCAGGTCCTGGACAATATTCTTTCCAACGCCCTCAAATACACGGAAAAGATGCCGGTGAAAGGCGGCGGCAAGGAACAGCGCGTATCCTACGGCTGGAAGATCATCGACGACTTCTTCGGCCCGAACAAGCCCGGCATCCGTCTGTGGGTCGCCTCCACGGGCAACCCGCTTGACCTGAAGGAACCGCTGGAAGTCTTCAAGCCGGGCTTCCGCGCCAAGAACGTGGCCAGCAGACCCGGCACGGGGCATGGTCTCTACTTCGTCAGGCAGGTGGTCGAACTGCACGGCGGCAAGGTTTCCTACGCCCACACCGAGGAGGGCAACGTGTTCTCGTTCGTCCTCCCCTTCGAGCACTCCTAAATCCGCACAGCCGCGAGGCGGCCCGGCGGCGGCGATTCCCGGGCAAGCCCGACTTGACAAGGAACCGGCTTGTCCTGTCAGATTCAAGATAGGCTTTCCCGCAACCCGGAGCCCACATGGAATTGGATACCTATCTGGTGTTTCTGGCCGCCACCGTGGCGGTGCTGCTCATCCCAGGCCCCACCGTGATGATGGTGGTGGGCAGCGCTCTGGCGCAGGGCAGACGCGCCGCCGTGCCGCTCGCCCTCGGCGTGGGGCTGGGCAACGCCGTGGCCGCCGCGGCCTCCCTGGCCGGACTGGGCGTGCTGCTGGCCGCTTCCGCCGAACTGTTCACGCTCTTCAAATGGGCAGGAGCCGCCTACCTCGTCTATCTGGGCGTCAAGACCTGGCTGGCCGAGCCGAATACCGGCTCGGGTCCGAAATCCGCCCAGCCCGCGAAAAACAGAACCCACCTGCTCAACGCCTGCGTCGTCACGGCGACCAACCCCAAGGCCATCGTTTTCCTGTGCGCCTTCCTGCCGCAGTTCATCACCCCGAGCCGCCCCTATCTGCCCCAGTTGCTCATTCTCGAAGTCACGGTCCAGATTTTGACCATGCTTGTGGCCCTGTTCTACGCCCTCCTCGCCGTCCAGGCTCGCCGCCTTGTCGCCAATCCCGGCTCCATGCGGCTCATAAACAGAATCGGCGGCACCTCGCTCATCGGCGCGGGCATCCTCACCGCCGCCCTCAAACGGGCCTAGCCGGTTTCGGAACAATCCTTTCGACAAGACGCGGCCGAGCCGCTCCATCCCGAAGCGGAATGGAGTAGACAGGACCGGGCGGCGGCGCGACGAGCCGCCCACATCAGTTTGTTTCGGAAGGCGGCTCCGCAGGAGCTTCGGCCGCCTTAACGGCCAGCAGGCGACGATAATAGGAGAGGCAGAGGCACGTCATGGGCAAGGCGATCAAAAGGCCCAAAAAGCCGAGGAGCCTGCCCCAAATGGACAGGGAAAGGAGAATGAGCCACGGGGAAAGCCCCAGGCTCTCGCCCTGGATCTTGGGGACCAGCACGGCGTCCTGGATTACTTGGACCACGGCCATGACCGCCACGGCCAGCCCGATGCCCACCCAAACGGATTCCCCCGCCTCAAGCGAATCGAGCCCGGCCAGGAAAAGAACCGGAATCACCCCGGCCACGCCCAGATAGGGGGCGATGTTCAGGATGCCGATGAGCATTCCCATGACCAGCCCCAAAGGCAGCCCGATGAGCAGAAAGCCGATGGACATGAGCACACCGACGAGGAGGCAGACGATGATCTGTCCACGGAAATACAGGCCCATGGTCTTCTCGAACTCGCCCAGAAAACCCGTCACGCTTTCGCGATACCGGGCGGGCAAATAGTCCTGCCACCCGGCCTTGATACGCCCGAAGTCGGCCAGCAGGAAAATAACGTAGAGCAGGATGACGAACACCCCGAAAATCCCGGCCACGGCATTGATCGCGCCGACGGCCACGCCCCGGATGCCCGGAACGACATTCCCGGCGACGGTCTTGGCCGCATTGAGCGCGCCCTGAGCCGTGAACAAATCCCGGACCTCCGGCGACTGCACGGTCTGACGCACCCACGCCCAGATGTCCGGCGGCAGGTGGGCGGCGACCTTGTCGGCCAGCTCGGTGTTGGAGACCAGACGCGACAACACCTGGCCCATGTGCGCGAATTCGTTTATCATCATGGGCACAACCAACAGAAACACGGCAGCCGTGCCCACGACCAGCACGAGCATGGTCAGAAGCACAGCCACGCCTCGGTTGCCCACACGCTTTTCCAGGAAACAGGTCAGGGGGTTGAGCAGATAGGCCACCAGCAAGGCCGCCACGAACGGCACGAGCACGCCCGACAAATACCCGAGCAGCCAAACCATGCCGATGAAGAAACCGGCCCCCAAAACCATCCGCACCACCGAATCCAGGGTGTATGGCTTATCATTGTCGAACATGGCCCCTCCTGCATATTCTGTCAGTATTCGAGCTCCCCTCCCGTCCTTACCAGCCCTCCCCCGTTTAGACAACGCTCACTTCCGTGACGATGCCTTCGATTCGGCCCGGCCCGCGCCCGCCACCCGAAACGCCTTCGCCGCATGGGACAACACCCCTGCGGCGGCCCGCCTCGGGGAGAGTCCTTTTCCTTTCCCCGGCTATTCATGCCTGCGCCGACGCAATGCCTTTGGGCATGACAGGCTTGTAAAGGAGAGAGGGAAACCCCTTATCCAAAGGGTTTCCCTCTCTCCTCACCAGGCGTTTTTCAACGCCTACAGCACGTCGCGGGAGCGCATACCGATGAGGAAGAGAATGGCGTCGAGGCCGAGGGTGGAGATGGCCTGACGCGCGCCCTGCTTGACCTTGGGCTTGGCGTGGAAGGCTATGCCCAATCCGGCGAGATTGAGCATGGGCAGATCGTTGGCGCCGTCGCCCACCGCGATGACCTGTTGCAGGGAGATGCCTTCCTGGGCGGCGATGGACTGGAGCAGCTCGGCCTTCTTCTGGGCGTCCACAATATCGCCAACGGCCCGCCCGGTGAGCTTGCCGTCCACGATTTCAAGTTCGTTGGCGTAGACGTAGTCGATGCCGTAGCGTCGGCGCAGGATGTCTCCGAAATAGGTGAAGCCGCCGGACAGGATGGCGATCTTGTAGCCCACGTTCTTGAGGTTGGAAATGAGCTTTTCCGCGCCCTCGGACATGGGAAGACGGTCGGCGACCCTTTGCAGCACGGATTCGTCGAGGCCTTCGAGCAGGGAAAGCCGTTTGCGCAGTGACTGCTTGAAGTCCAGCTCGCCGCGCATGGCGGACTCGGTGATGGCGACCACCTGATCGCCCACGCCCGCCTCCTTGGCCAGTTCGTCGATGACCTCGGCCTGAATCAGGGTGGAGTCCATGTCGAATGCCACCAGGCGGCGGTTGCGCCGGAAGATGTTGTCCTCCTGGAAACCGATGTCGACCATCAACTGGGAGGATATTTCCAGGAACTTGGCGCGGAGTTCCGCCACGTCCCGGGGGGTGCCGCGCACGGTGAATTCAACGCAGCCGCGCGAGCACTCGTAGTCGTTGCAGTCGAGGGGCACGCGGCCGGAAAGGCGGTATATGGTGTCGATGTTCAGCCCGGCCTCGGAGACCACCTTGGTGATGGCGGCGATCTGCGCCGCGGAGACCGAACGGGCCAGCAGGGTTATGATGTAGCGCGGCCTGTGCGCCTCGCCCACCCAGGAATTGTATTTATCCTCGTCAAGGGGATGGAGCTTCATGGTCACGCCCAGCTCGTGCGCCTTGAAAAGCAGGTCCTTGAGCACCGGCTGGGAATTGGCAGGCAGGCGAATGAGAATGCCGAGGGTCAGAAAGTTGTGGATGACCACCTGGCCGATGTCGAGCACATCCACTTCGTAGCTTGCAAGGACGTCGGACAGTTCCGCCGTCAGACCGGGCCGGTCGCCGCCCGTCACATGCACCAATATGATCTTTTCCATGAAGAGAACTCCCGTGCGAACTTGGGCGGACCTTCTCACATATCGCCCGCGAGGTAAACAGCGTTGGGACGGGCTTCGCCAGGGATACCCGGGCGCGCCCGGCTGTCAACGGCTTGAAAAACGGTCGGCCCGTCGGCGCATGTGCGTCGGCGGGCCGATCATTCGGGCAACCGGAACGAGCCGGTTACTTCTTGTCTTCTTCGGGCTTGGTTTCGCGGATGTACGCCATGCCGTCGGTGAGAGAACGGATGTGGCGCTGCCGAATCAGTTCGGCCTCACGAGCGTCTTCAGTGGTGAAGGCGACGTATTCCCTGCCCATTGTCTCGATAACTACTTCAAACATCGTAAACCTCCGTTAGGCCCCGCCGTCGTCGGAGCCGGTCTTGGCGACGTCAGGTTCGCCGGCGGCGGGCTCTGTTGCGCTGCCGCCGAAATTCGCAGACACGACCTTGGGCTTGGAGGCCATAGTCTCCGCGCCGGTCATGTGGATGGTCCCTTCGACCAGAGCGCCCTGTTCCACAACAAGGACCGATGTGTCAAGGCTGCCCTTGAGCACGCTGGTCTTTTCGAACACGGCCTTTTCCTTGACGTGGACTTCGCCGCGGATTTCACCACAGGAGTTGAGCTGTCCCACGCGGACCAGCCCCTCGATGTAGGCCTTACGGCCCAGGATGAGCACGCCGTCGGTGGTGATTTCGCCCTCAAACCGGCCGTCGATGCGGACGGTGCCGACGAATTCAAGCTTACCCTTGTATTCGGTACCCACGCCCAGGAAGGCGTTCAATTCGGAATTTTCCTTGGCTTTCTCTTGAGAAAAGAGGCCCATATATAATCTTCCTCACACGTTATCGGGCGGCAGGGCCGTCCCGTGTTGCGGTCATAGCGTCAGAGCAGATTTTTCCTATATACCCGGCCGATGCCGAACGCCACCTCTTTTTGTTACGGTGAATGTTACAGAGTCGCCCTTCCGACCCTTGCTTCCCCTTGACGCGGCCAACCGGCTCACCTAGATAGACGACATGAAACGCAGCGAAATCAACACCCTTATCCAGGACGCCAAGGACTTCTTCGCCTCCTTCCGGTTCGCCCTGCCGCCGTGGGCCTTCTGGTCTCCGGAGCAATGGAAGGGCAAGGGCGCGTCAGAAGTGGTCCAAAACCAGCTCGGCTGGGATTTGACCGACTACGGGGCGGGCGATTTCGAGCATCGGGGGCTGATCCTGTTTACCATCCGCAACGGCAACCTCGCCGCCAGACACCCCAAGAAGTATGCGGAAAAAATCATGATCGTCCGGGAAGACCAAGTCTGTCCCATGCACTTCCACTGGGCCAAGACCGAGGACATCATCAACCGGGGCGGCGGCAACCTGGTTATCGAGTTGTACGGCTCCACCCCCTCCGAAGAGCTGGCCCGGGAACCCCTGGCCGTTTCCGTGGACGGCTTTACCCGCATCGTCCAGCCCGGCGGAAAGATCATCCTGACGCCCGGCGAATCCATATTTCTCGAACAGGGCATGTACCACCGCTTCTACGGCGAGCCCGGCAAGGGCAAAGTCCTGGTGGGCGAAGTTTCGTCCGTGAACGACGACAACACCGACAACAGGTTCCATGAACCGCAGGCCCGTTTCCCTGAAATCGACGAGGATGAAGCTCCGCTTCACCTGTTGTGCACCGACTATCCGAACTATGTGTAGGTTTCTTTCCATCGGATGGAAGGGGAAGGCCGCCTGTATGGGCGGCCTTTTTATTTCTTCTTTTTGGGGCGAGGTGTAGCGCGGGTAGGTGCGCCGCGCTTCGCGTTCGACCGTGCGCGTTCTCACCACGTGTTGTTTCGCCTTTACGGCGACTTCCTTTTTTGCTGGCGCAGAAAAAAGGAAGCAAAAACTGCGCTTTTCGGCCCTTTCGGCTCCCGAAAGCAGTGGCCAAGAGCCTGTAGCGGCTTTCGCTGCCCGACAGGATGTCCGCCTACGGCGGACGCAGTCGGCCTACGCTTCGCCGCTTCAGACAGGCTCTAGGCCCCGACTTTCGAACGTCTACCGCGCAAGCGAGTTACAGTCTTCCAACTCAATAAAACTTATTCCCCGCTCTTCGTCCCCAAAGCCGCTACCCAAATCCATCCCAAAGGCGACCCTATCCAACTAGTCCGCTTACGAGCACTAGCCCTGGATCAGCGGCCTAGAAGCCGACCGCGAAGGAGCGGCGGCTCCGGTGACGAGGAAGGAAGGCCTGGCGAGAGTGGGAAGCGGAGCACCGGGAAAGGGCTTATACTTTTGCTCGGATGGAGCCGACCCGAGCGGATCGGATTCTTGCCGAAGATCCCGGGGGCGGCCGCGCTAGGAAAAGGCCCTTTTCTTTCGTCTATTTCTTTTGGGCCAGCAAAAGAAATGGACCCCGCCGGGAGGGCATGGAGGCTGAAGGGGCAAGGCCCCTTCACTGGCTCTCGCGCCAACGACGCGCTTCTTTCCTTCAAAAAAAAGCCGCCCCTTAGGGTGGCCTTCCATATTTGTTTTTTTGGGAGGAGAGCGCGTGAAGGTGTGCCGCGCTTCGCGGCAGACCGTGCGCGTTCTCACCACGTTTTGTTTCGCCTTTACGGCGACTTCCTTTTTTGCTGGCGCAGAAAAAAGGAAGCAAAAACTGCGCTTTTCGGCCCTTTCGGCTCCCGAAAGCAGTGGCCAAGAGCCTGTAGCGGCTTTCGCTGCCCGACAGGATGTCCGCCTGCGGCGAACGCAGTCGGCCTACGCTTCGCCGCTTCAGACAGGCTCTAGGCCCCGGCTTTCGAACGTCTCCCGCGCAAGCGAGATACCGCCTTCCAACGCGGGAAAACTAATTTTAGGCTCTTCTTTCTCGAAGGCCCTCCCCAAGGCGAACGCAAGGCAAATGGTCTACTACGAGCTCTAGCCCTGGATCAGCGGCCTAGAAGCCGACCGCGAAGGGGCGGCGGCTCCGGTGACGAGGAAGGAAGGACCTGCGAGAGTGGGAAGCGGAGCACCGGGGAAGGACCTATACTTTTGCTCGGATGGAGCCGACCCGAGCGGATCGGATTCTTGTCGATGATCCTGCGGGCGGCCGCGCTGAAAAAGGCCCTTTTCTTTCGTCTATTTCTTTTGGGTCCAGCAAAAGAAATGGACCCCGCCGGGAGGGCATGGAGGCTGAAGGGGCAAAGCCCCTTCACTGGCTCTCGCGCCAAAGGCGCGCTTCTTTCCATCAAAAGAAAAGCCGCCCCTTAGGGCGGCCTTCCATATTCTCTTCTCTTTCAATTTCAAAAGTGAGCTACTGAATCAAAGCTTACTTCCCGAACGGACACTTGGGGAACGAGCAGGTCTTGCAGTTCATGCAGAACCCGCCTTCGCCGAAGCGAGCCAAATCCTTGCGGCGGAGTTCCTGCCCGGCCAGGATGCGGGGCAGGACCACGTCAAAAGCCGTGGTCTTGTAGAACAGGGCGCAGGCAGGCACGCCGATGATGGCGGCATTCCGCAGCTTGCCCACCAGGGTCATGGTGCCGGGCAGCATGGGGACGCCGTACAGGTCTCCGTGCAGACCGGCGTCCACCAGGGCCGCCCGCGTGACGTCGTCCGGGTCGACAGACATGCCCGCCGTGGTGACGACAAGCTCGCAGCCGCCTTCCAGCATGGCCGTGGCCGCGCGGGTGATGGCTTCCCGATCGTCGGGCACGATATCGGTCATGTGTACCGTGCAACCGAGGTGAATAACCTTGGACGAGATAATGGGGATAAACTTGTCCTCGATGAGCCCCTGAAAGACCTCGGTGCCGGTAACGAGAATACCGACCTTGGCGGGCTTGAGCGGCAGAATGGACAGGACCGGCCCTTCGCCAAGGGCGGTCAGGGCGCGGCTGAGCTTGTCGCGCGAGATGTAAAGGGGAATGGCGCGGGTTCCGGCCACGCCCTTGCCTTCAGGCATGAGCGAACCGTCGTGCCGGGTGGCCAGCATGACGTCCGGGGAGAGGTTGAACCTGTTCAGCGCGTCCAGGTCGATGGAGAGCATACCGGCATACTCCGCGAAGAAGTTGATCTTGCCCTCTTCCGGATTCGGATCGTAGGTGATGCCGGGACCGGCCATGCGTTTGGCGAACGCCTTGACCGCGTCGTTCTCATGGACCCACTCGTCGCCGGGAACGGCGTCGCCGTCATAGACGTTGAACTTGCCGATGCGTTGCAGGCGGCAGACATCGCCTATATCGAAAACATCCCCGGCCTTGGTGATCGGGCCTTTGGACTCGCCGGGCTCGATGCCGGTCATGTCGTGCACGGCCTTCTTGCCCACGGCCTCCTCGACGGGCACGGTCTTGAGATCCGGCGCATCATCGACGCAGAACGCCCCTTCCATGGACTCGTAGGGAGCCTCACCCTGGCAACCACGGCAGATGGAGCCGTCGGAACCGGGGTACGCCTCGCCGCAGACGGGACAGACATCGATAGTGGTCATGTGCCCATGTCCCAGGTATTTCTTGGAAATGGTCACGGGCCGAATGGAACAGATGGTGTCCCCAGCCTGCTCGATTTCGGCGAAAAGCCGTTCGGTGTCCTGCTCGGCCTTGGGTTTCTCCTTCATGAACCAGGAGCGAATCTCCGGCCAATCCTTGAGCTTTTCCTGATCCACGGCCACGCGGATTCCCTTGCCGGTGTACTTGTCGTACAGGGACACGGCATATCGGCCGAGAAGCTTGACCTTCATCCAGTTATTGCCTGTGGAGCACAGGGTCAGAAGCTGGACCGCGTCCGGCAGACATTTGCCCGACTCGACCATGGCCTCGAACAGCGTACCTTCGGGAAGACGCGCCTTGGCCGCCTCCACCATGTACCCGCCTATCAACAGGCCTGGAGCTGGATATCCGTGAAATTCCTTGGCTTTCTTCTTGAACTCTTCAAAAGTGTACTGGCCAATATTCATGCTTTCCTCGCAATGCGATAAGGTGCTCGGCGCAACCGCCTCCGGTCCTTCCCCTACTCGCCGATTATTAATGGAGATGCACTATGCCACGCACTCGTCAATGTCGCAACATACGCGAACCTTGCCGATTTAAGCACAATGACTCGATTCCCGACGTCCGTAATCCCGCCGCGCTCCCCACAGACCGCCCCGGCAGCCTTGCCCTACGGCAAGTGCGGTCCGGGCAGGGCGCGCGGTCCGCAAGGCGATTTTCCCAGCCATTCAGGCAATAATCTGCGAACACAGGGCGGGGCAACGCGTCAAAGCGGCTCCGCAAAGGACGCAACGGCTTGCGGACAGGTGTTCCCATAAAAATGGGCCGCCCCGTTTCCGGGGCGGCCCTGTTTCAGCCTAGGTGCCTAGCGAGGTGACGTTACGTGGCCAGGCTGCGCCGAGGCTAGGCTTCGGCCGGGGCTTCCTCAGGAGCGCACTCGCAGGTGTCCTCGGAGGAACAACCGCAGTCCAGCTTCTGGGAATGACCCACTTCGGCCTTGACCTCGGTGGCGATCTTAAAGAGCACCGTCACCACCAGGGCGCCGATGGCGTAGACCATCATGGAAACCATGAGTTCCTTGCCGGTGGGCCAGTACGAGGTGATGGTCTCGAACGGCGTGGGGTTGAACCCGCCGATGAGCAGGCCAAGACCCTTGTCGATCCAGGTCGCGACGATCAGGATGCCGAGAGTCCAGGGCAGCAGCTTGTAGTTGTTGCGGAAGCGCGGGGTCACCAGCAGGGTGATGGAGATCGCGGCAAAGGCGATGAAGGTCCACATCAGAGTGACCAGGCCGGAGCTCGCGTGCTCGAACAGGTAAAGGATCGGGTGCATGTGGCCCGGGATGTTCGAGTAGAACGAGGTGAAGATTTCCAGCGCGAAGAAGAACATGTTCACGCACATGGCGTAGGCGATGATCTTCACGAGCGTGGAAATGGCGTTTTTGGCCATCTTGAAGCTGGTGAACTTCTCCGTGATCATCATGACGAGCAGCAGGATCGCGGGACCGGAGCAGAACGCGGAAGCCAGGAAGCGGGCGGCCAGGATGGCGGTGAGCCAGTAGTGGCGGCCGGGCAGGCCCTGGTACAGGAACGCGGTCACGGTATGGATCGAGAAGGCCCAGATGATCGAGATGTAGATGAACGGCTTGAGCCACTGCGGGTGAGGCAGGTGCTGACGGTCCGCCTGCAGGCAGGTCCAGCCCACGAGCAGGTTCAGGAACAGGTAGCCGTTGAGCACGATCATATCCCAGAACAGAATGGAGTTCGGAGTGGGATGGAAGATCATGTTCATCATGCGGGTGGGCTGCCCGATGTCCACGACGATGAACAGCAGGCACATTATACACGCAGCGATGGCCATGAACTCGCCGAAGATGACCATGTGCTTGTTGGTCTTATACGAGTGGAAGTAGTTCGGCAGCACGATCATGACGCCGGAGGCGGCCAGGCCGACCAGGTAGGTGAACTGGGAGATGTAGAATCCCCAGGACACGTCGCGGCTCATGCCGGTGATCGTCAGGCCGTTTATCCACTGGTCCACCAGGGCGGTGGAACCGATGCCAATGAGAACCAGGAGGAACGCGATCCAGCCGTAGTATCTCTTGGAGCCTTTGAGAGCTAATTCAAGCATTCGGAGTCCTCCTAGATGATGTAGTAAACACTGGGCTCAGTGCCTGCCGAGGGTTTACGACGAATGGTGAACTTCTCGCGAAGCACCTTGCGGACTTCGGAATCCGGATCCTTCAGATCGCCGAAGAACATGGCGCCGTTCGATGCCTCCACACAGGCGGGCTGCTTGCCCACGGCCAGACGCTCGACGCAGAAGTTGCACTTCTCGACGACGCCGCGCATACGGGTGGGGAACTCCGGGTTCAGGTTGGCCATATCCAGGTTCAGCCGGGGATCGCCCCAGTTGAACGAGCGGGAGCCGTAGGGACAGCCCGCCATGCAGTACCGGCAGCCGATACAGCGGTGGTAGTCCATGGCCACGATGCCGTCCGGGCGCTGGAAGGTCGCCTTGGTGGGGCAGACGCGCACGCACGGGGGATTCTCACAGTGGTTGCACAGAAGCGGGAAGACGCGCTCGTGAACCTCTTCCGCCAGATGCGGGTTCTCCTGCTCGGGGAAGGAATGGCCGTAGGTATCGTGCCACAGCCACTTCACTTCCTTCTTGCCCTCGATGGAGGGCACGTTGTGGATGTGGTGGCAGACCTTGGCCAGCTCGTCGATGGCTTCGGCAGTGTGCAGCTTGGTGGTGTCGATGACCATGGCCCAATGCTTCGCATGGGAGGCCGTGGCATTGACCTTGACCGGGGAGTGTCCGCCGCTCGAGGCCAGGACCTTTTTGGGGGCCACGGCCAGACCGGCGGCAGCGATACCGGCAAGCTTGATGAAGGTTCTTCTGCTGTTCTTCATTATTTCAAACCCTCCGGCTGAACGTGGCAATCCCAGCAGTAGGGAGAGACACCCGCGTCGTTGTGACACTTGTCGCAGAAGTCGGCCTTGCTGGTGTGGCACTTCATGCAGGTGTTCTGCAGGGAGATGGAGAACTCCTTGCCAGCGTGGTTGGTATAGGTCCTCTTGCCGTCACGCAGCGCCCAGTCGCGCCATTCGTTCAAGAGCTGCATGTGATTGGTGCGCATGTACTCGGTGGATTCGATGCACTCCTTCTCGTTCACGGGCAGCTTGAGCTCGGGTTCCTTGTACTGCTTGGTCATGGTGCCGAGCGCGAAGGGAGCGGTCAGCATCGCGAAGAAGATGACCAGCCCGGCGACGATAGCAAATCCGTTGTACATTTTCATTTATGCATCCTCCTTGCTCGGGGGCGTCCAATCGTCCTCTTCGTCCTCGAAACCGGGGAGGGGTTCCTGCCGCATGTCCATGGTGCGGACCTCGCCCTCTTCGAGAACCAGGGCGTTTGCGACCAGCTCGTGGGTACCGGCGATGGTCACGCCCGGAGCCCAGTAATCGGCCAGCGGGATCAGGGTCGCACGGTCGATAGCGCAGATGCAGGCCATCAGGTTGACGCCGTGCTTTTCCTGCACGTAGCGCAGGGCGTTGCCGCGGGGCAGGCCGCCGCGCAGACGGATTTCCATGATCTCGTCGGTGTTCAGGCCGGAGCCGCCCGCACAGCAGAAGGTCTGCTCGCGGATGGTCGCGGGGGGCATCTCGAAGAAGTTGTTGCACACATGCTTGAGCACGTAGCGCGGCTCTTCCAGCAGGCCCATGCCCCGGGCGGGGTTGCAGGAGTCGTGGAAGGTGACGCGCAGGTGGTCGTTGCGGCTGGGGTCCAGCTTCAGCTTGTTGTGCTTGATGAGGTCAGCGGTGAACTCGGTGATGTGGAGCATCTTGGTGGCCGCCGCGGTGTCGAACACGGTACCGGTGATGGGCGATTTCGGGGTGGTCATGCCGGACCACTGGTTGTCGCCGTTCATGGTGTCCATGTACTGGTGCACCACGCGCCACATGTGGCCGCACTCGCCGCCGAGAATCCATTTACAGCCCAGGCGCTCGGCCTCGGCGTACATCTTGGCGTTGAGCTTCTTCATGACTTCGTTGTTGGTGAACGAGCCGAAGTTGCCGCCCTCGGACGCATAGGTCGACATGGTGTAATCCAGGTCGAGATAGTCGAACAGGAGCAGGTAGCCCATGAAGGTGTAGATGCCGGGGTCGGCGAACACGTCGCCGGACGGCGTGATGAACAGGATCTCGTGGCCCTTCTCGTTCAGCGGGGCCTTGACCCGGCGGCCGGTGACTTCCTCGATGTCGTCGACCATGAAGTCCACGATATCCTTGAAGGCATGGGGCTGAATGCCGAGGTGGTTGCCGGTGATGTTACAGTTGGAGACCGGCTCCATGATCCAGTTGGTGTTCAGGCCGACCAGGTGCATGAGCTCGCGGGCCATCATGGTCATTTCCGCGGTGTCGATGCCGTAGGGGCAGAACAGGGAGCAGCGGCGGCACTGGGTGCACTGATAGAAGTAGATGAACCACTCCTTCAGGACATGCTCTTCCATGACGCGGGAGCCGGTGAACTTGGACAGGATCTTGCCTGCCAGGGTGAACTCGCCGCGGTAGACCGAGCGCATCAGCTCGGCGCGGAGCACGGGCATGTTCTTGGGATCGCCGGAGCCGATGAAGTAGTGACACTTGTCGGCGCAAGCGCCGCAACGCACGCAGATGTCCATGAACAACTGGAGGGAGCGGAACTTCTTGAGCCGCTCGCGGAAACCGTTGACCACGGTCTCCTTCCAGTTGGGGGGCAGCTTCCAATCGGCGTCGGAAGGCATCCATGTACGCGGCTCGCCCCACAGGCCGGGCAGCTTCTTGTCCATGTAGGCGATCTTTTCGGGCTTGGCGGGGTAACACCAATGGCCCGGCGAGAAGTCTACCGGGGTTTCCATCCATCCGGTCACGGGCGGATTGTAATCTATGCTCTTGAAGAGCTCATCTGCTTTGGGAATGTCGGACATATTCTTATCTCCTCGAATGAAGAAAGTATCACCGGATGGTGAACCCTAGGCCTCGGCCTCGTCTTTGGGCACGCCGTTCTCCGGGTTGTCCAGGGGCAGCCCGGCCTCGGCCATGGGCACGCCGAATTCCTTCTCGTAGTCGGCATAGGCGTGCGCCTTGATGTTCGGATCGTTCCAAGGGTTCACATGGTGCTTGGCGCGAGAGTCGTTCGGCAGGTTGCGGGTCGGGGACAGGAAGACGCCCGGCATGTGCATGAGTTTGCTGAACGGGAAGTACGCCATAAGTACGCTGACCAGGAAGACGTGGACGAAGAAGGAGACGGTGACGGTCTCGGGGACGACGTAGTGGAACGTCACCAGACCCATGGTCAACTCCTTGATCGCGATGATGTCGACCTTGGCGAAGTAACGCATGTAGATGCCCGACAGGGCGACGGCCAGGATCAGGAACAGCGGGAAGAAGTCGGAGACGTAGCTGATGTAGTTGATCTTGGCGTTGACGAGCCTGCGGCCCATGAGCAGGAGCACGCCGGCCACCAGGCCGAGGTCGCTCAGGTACATGACCGGAGCGCCGATCTGCAGGATGCCGTCCACGAATTCGAGCGCGCCCACGGGAATGAACGGGATCGGTTCGAGGAAGAGGCGCAGATGCCGCAGGGCGATGATGAAAAAGGAGTAGTGGAAGGTGATGGCGAAGAGCCACAGCCACTTGCTCGATTTGTAGGCGACTACGGGGTAGTCCTTGCCCTCGTGCAGGGACACGGCGGTGTTCCTGAACAGAGACCGGAACGCGAAGACCTCAAGCACCATGCGGAAGAAGGTCTGAGCGCCGGTCTGGGGACAGTCCAGCTTGTTCTGCTTGAACAGTTCGGGGTCAAAGGATTTGAACTGTCCGCCGGTTGTAGGGATGCGGAACGGCACGGCGCTCCGACCCCAGGTGACGACTTTGTATACAAAGCCGATAATGAAGATGATGAACGCCGTCGTCGGGATGCAGACACCGAAGAAAGTCCTCATGTGTGCCGCATCAACCCCGAACAACGGGATCAACACCAGGAGAAAGACGAACAGAAGTGAGTAAAGAGCATTCATCTACCGTCACCTCGCTTGAAGGTTGGACCGCAGGTACGTACCTGAGCGGCCTGCCACTTTCGGGACGCCTTCGGCGGGGCCGATGTAAAGATGCTGAAGATATGCACAGAAGACGGACCCCGGCCGCATGGCCGGAACCCCCACCCCTCGTCATAACTTCGCCCGGCTTTACACCGTGCGCCACACCCGGCGCGTCCCTAATCGGTCGACTTGTCGACCGTAACGTCCGCTACCAATCCGGCCTTCCTGAGCAGACTGCTCTGCGCGCGCTTCACTTCCTCCACGCGGAACCGGAACACCTCTTCGCGACTCTTGCAATAGATGTCGAAAGACATCATGGCCAGATTGTCCACCTTGGCCTCGAATTTGAGCAGCTCGTCCAGTGTGCCATTCTTCTTCATGGGCTGGAAAAACTCGTCGCGAAGGAGTTTTTTCAGCAGGAACACGAAGCTGATGGCCTGAGAGGGGGTGAAATCCTGCACCGCCCTGATGCGGATGAGCCTATCCAGGCTGACGGCGATCCGCCCCGCATCCTGCCACTCAATCAAATGACCGATCAGCTCCCCGGTGGCCTCGATGATGGCCGCCCCCACGGGGTTCTGAAATCGATCTTTCTGCCGGGACCACACTTTCTGGGTTTCCTTGGGGTAGGTCTTGAGGACCAGTTCCGCCCACTTTTCCGACAGCTCGGCCTTTCTTGCGGCCAACATGGATTCAAAAGTCATCATCAACCTGCAACAATCCGTGAATTGGCCCACTTGCGGCCCGACTCCACAGGGGACGGGCGGGGATTTCACGAAAAGGCTCCTGATAAGTTGTGAAAATCGTCACTTAAAACTCAGAACCATATTCCAAACCCATGGGAAAACGTCAAGGTTTTTTCAAGGAAAAACCGGCCAATGAAAAGGGTTCTCAGAGGTTGACGGCCCCCCGCCGCAAACTTCGGAAAAGCTCCCGCGTCAGCCCAGGACAACCCTGTTGCGACCCATGCGCTTGGCCTTGTACAGGGCTTCGTCGGCCCGGTTGAGGACCTCCTCGACCGTCCTGTCCTTGCCGTCCACCCGCGTAACTCCGACGGAGACCGTGAAGGAGACGCTCTGATCGCCCACCTCCACCACGAGCCCGGCCAGGGTTCGGCGCAGCCTTTCGGCCACTTCGGCCCCATCCTCTATATCGGTCTGGGGCAGTATGGCGGCGAATTCCTCCCCGCCCAAACGCCCGAAGATGTCCGAAGCGCGCAGGATGGACGAGACGGAGGCGGCCATCGCCTTGAGGACCATGTCCCCGGCGGCGTGGCCGTAGGTGTCGTTGATTGACTTGAAATAGTCAATGTCCAACATGAGCATTGTCAGCGGCTGTTCATAACGCTTGGCCCGCTGCACCTCAACCCCTCCGAGGGCAAAAAATTGATGGCGGTTGTTGGCCCCGGTCAAAGCGTCCGTAGTGGCCAGAAGTTTCATCTCCTGCTCCAGCTCGATGCGCTTGGTCACGTCGTGAATGACCGAGTACAGCCGCTGCACCCCCTGGACCATGATCGGTCCGGAATAGACCTCGACATCGCGCAGTTCGCCGCTCGCCAGGCGATGACGCACGATGAAGTAGGTCCGCCCCTCGTCCATGGAACGACGCATCTCCGCGAACATCTCATCCGGGTTCAGATCGTTGATCTGGCTCATGTTCATGGACCGCATGACGTCAAGCGGATAGCCATAGAAGTCCCCGGCCGCCGGGTTGGCGTCGATGATCCGCTCGGACTTGGGATCGGTCAGGAGCATGATGGCGTGGTTGTTCTCGAAAAAGGCCCGGTATTGCTTCTCGCTCTCGCGCAGGGCCTTTTCGGCCCCGATGCGCCGGGTGATGTCGCGGAAGGTTCCTTCCATGCCCACGGGCTCGTTCAGGGAATTGAGGACCTGGTGTGCGTTGGCCTCAATGATGATTATGCTCCCGTCCTTGCGCCGGGCGGTCATCTGCACGCCCCGGACGGCCCCCTTTTCGCACAGGGTCTTCCGAAAAACAGCCCGTTCGGAGGGCTGCCGGTACAGGACATCGAGGTTCCTGCCCACCAGCTCGGACTCCTCGTATTGAAGCAGGTTGCACGTGGCCGGGTTGACCATGAGCACGATGCCTTCCAAATCCGTGACCATGTATCCTTCCTCGATGGTCTCGAATATGCGCCGGAATTTCTCTTCGCTGCGCTTGAGTTCGGCCTCGGCGTGCTTGCGGTCGGAAATGTCGCGGATGACGTGGACCACTCCCAGCGTGGCTCCGTCATCGCCTTTGATAAGCGAAACGGATTGGTCGGCCGGAAATATTTCGCCGTTGCCGCGCTTCAGGGACAGTTCAAACAAGGCGCGCTCCCCGGCCTCGAAGACAGCCCGAATCCTGCCCTGAAATTCCTCGTAATGGGATGCGTTGACGTGCAGGTTGCCCACGGGCATCCCCTGCAACTCCGGCTGGGTTTTCTGGAACATGACCTCGGCCGCGGGATTGGCGTCAAGAATGGTCATGTCCGGCGTGAGAATGAGCACGGCCTCGCCCAGGGCCACGAACGTGCTGCGCAGCCACAGCTCCTTCTCGGCCAAAGCCTCTTCGACGGCTCTCGGCTCGGTAATGTCGATGCCCGAAAGAATCAGTCCGACGGGCAGGCAGCCATCATGTCCCAGAGGCCGCCACCGCCAGCGGACCAGCCGGGACTCCCCGTCCCCGCCGATCACCGGGAAGGTGCGTTCCTCCTCATCTTCCAACTGCCCCGAAAGGACCAGACAGAGGCAGTCCCGAATCTCGTCCCTGCTTTCCGGCCGGACCAGGGCGTCGACCCAGTCCCTGCCCAGGAGTTCCTCCTCGGCGTACCCCAATTCCCTGCAACCGGTCCGATTGACCATGGAAATGCGCCCGGCGGCGTCCAGGACGAAGACCATGCTCACGACGACATCCAGGTAGTGGGCCACCCGGTTGCGCTCGCCCGCCAGCTTCCGCTCGTCTTCAACCCTGTCGGAAATGTCGTCGAGAACCACGGCGTACCCGTCATGCCGATCGGAAAAATCCGAGGTCAGGGAGACGGACACATTGAAATGCCGATCGTCGGCCCGGCAGGCGACGGGCACGTCGAGCCTGCAACTGCCTTCGTCCTCCCGAAAACTCCCGGCCTCAAGCGCGCCCACCAGCCAGGGAGCGAGCCTGGCGAGGGGCACGGACGCATGATCGCCGCGGCACCACGCTTCGAGGCCGTCCGCTCCGGTCAGCTCGACTGCCGCGGGGTTCATGACCTCCACCTCGAAATCCGCGTTGAGCAGCAATACGGGGGTGCGCATACTGAGCAACAGGGTGCGCATCCGCGCCGCCGCGATATCCGGCAGGCATCCTTCGCCGCTGTGCGCGGCCGCATAGCGCCCGGCCAGTTCGGCCTCGCAGAAGGCCGCCCAGAACTCCACGGGATCGTCGCCGCGGCTCATGCGGGCGGCATGAGCCCGAATGCGCTTGCGGAGCAGATCGCCGGAGGTGGGGTGATGCGTCAAAGGCTTTGTCCTCGGTGGACGGCATGGACCGTCGTCGGTAGTCGTTATCCATCATCCATCAGCCTGCCGCGGCAGGCCGGATGCGGGCCGAAAACATACTTCTTCAACCCGCCGTTGTCGAGCGGGGCGCACCTTTTTCCCCTTTTCTCCCCGATAACCGCCGCCCCAAAAACACAAAAAAGGCCCGCTCCGGGAGCGGGCCTCAATAGGACTCTTGCTAAACCTCGAGGGCGTCGGGATCGTCATCCGGGAACGCCTCGCCGGGCAGTTCCTCGGAAACGGGACCTTCCGCGAAGGCGTCGTCCTCGGCGGGCACGGCCTCGGGCCGGGGGCGGGAAACGGGCGGCTCCATGTACCGGGCGAAGACCAGGAAGCCGGTGTGAGCCACCATGCGATCGTCCGGACGCAGCCGGTCGGCCACGGGCTTCCAGCGGCGGACCAGGATCTCGAGAACTTCCAGATCGGCGAAGGGGCCGTCCTCAAGGCCGCGCAGCAGATCGGAAACCTGGTTCACCGTGGGCAGCAGGAAACCGCACATGGCACCGGGGATGACCGCTTCCGGAATGGAATGGAGATATTCCCAGGGGGTGCGCACGTCCAGGAACAGGGCGTCCGCCCCGGAATGCAGGAAACCGTCTTCGATATTGCGGTTGACCTGCTCCACGCGGTCGGCCAGGCCGACCCGTTCCAGGTTCTTGCCCGCCAGCTTGTAGAAATCCGCGCGCCGCTCGTAGGTGATGACCTTTCCGGTATCGCCGACGAACCAGGCCAGGGCGGTGGTCAGGCCGCCGGAGCCGGTGCCGGACTCGATGACCGTGGAACCGGGACCGATGCCCAGCTTCATCATCAGGTAGCCGATCTCCTTGGGGTACATGATCTGCGTCTGGCGCTTCACGCCCTTGATGAGATCATGCAGGGTGGGCTTGAGCACGAGATAGGACTTGCCGAGGTGGGTCTCGACGTACTGGCCGTATCCGGCTTCGGCCACTTCGTCCATGAGCAGCTTGCCATCATGGGTGTGGACCTCGCCGCCCGCCTCGAGTTTGCGCAGGTAGCGCTTGCCCTTGTGGCTGATGAGCAGAATGAGCTTTCCCGGTTCGATCATAAATTATATGCCTCCTGAAAATGATGGCCCTGAGTACGGTTCGCGAGGCCGGAAGTCAAGGGAAAGGGGGTTCACGCGCCCGGCAGCGTCACCCGGACGGAGGTTTTGTCCTCCTCGTCCGAGACTGAAAGCCCGATGTCTCCGCCCATGGCCGAGGCCGCCAGCCGGGCCGAATAGGTCCCGAGTCCGGTCCCGCCCTTCTTGCCGCCGGTGGCGTACTTGTCGAAGAACGAGTCGCGCAGTTCGGCGGGTACGGCGCCGGAGTTGTCGATGGTCAGGACCGCGGGGTCGCCCGTCTCCGCGTGGACAGAGACCGCT
Source organism: Desulfovibrio sp. Fe33 (assembly GCF_028532725.1). Classification (NCBI taxonomy): domain Bacteria; kingdom Pseudomonadati; phylum Thermodesulfobacteriota; class Desulfovibrionia; order Desulfovibrionales; family Desulfovibrionaceae; genus Desulfovibrio; species Desulfovibrio sp. Fe33. The sequence goes on along the minus strand of NZ_JAQKGU010000009.1, from coordinate 57,125 downwards.
CCGTCCCTCGGAGCCGCCTCCAGCGCGTTGAGCAGGAGGTTGCCGACCATGGACTCAAGCAGCAGCGCGTTGGCCGGGACGAACAATTCGCCCCCGGCGTCCGGCGAACCGTCGAGCAGGACCTCCACGGCCAGTCCCCTGCCCTCAGCCGTGGCGGCCAGATTGGCCCGGACCTGCCGCACCACGTCCATGAGATCAATGGACTCCGGCTCGTAGGCGTAGGTGCCGATCTCGATCTTGTAGAGATCCAGGGACAGGGCGATCATGCGTAACGCCTTTTCCGCCTGGAACTCGATGGCCTGAAGCATCTCGCGCAACTCGGCGTCCATGCCCTCCTCTTCCAGGAGCAGATACCGGCACACGTTGACGACACCGATGACAGGGGCCTTGAGATCGTGAACCACGATGCGGTTCACGTCCTCGCGCAGATCTTCCAGCCGCTTTTGCTCGGAGATGTCCAGCAGGCTTACCACCAGGCTCTCCCTGCCGTCCACCGTGGTGGCGACCATACTTTTGAACACCGGCAGCCGCCCGCCGTCCTTGGCCGTCAGCCAATTCTCGTCCACGCACGCGCCGCCTTCCCCATTGAACACGGGGCACAGGGAATTGTCGCCGCATAGAATCCCCCGGCAGGGCTTCCCGACCAGCTCGCCGAGAGAATATCCGCTCATGCGCAGGGCCATGGGGTTCGCACTAATCAAGGTTCGCGTTTCGACATCAACCACAAAGACGCCCACGGGCAGGGTGTCGAGGATGCTCTTCAAACGCCGCCTGGCCCGCTCCAGTCCGTCGGCGTGCTCCTTGCGTTCGGTCACGTCCAGGGCGAACGCGTAAAAATAATAGTTCTTCCCATGCCGGTCCCTGGCCATGGCTATGTCCAGACGAACCCAGCGCACGGCCCCATCCTTGCGCCGCATACGAACGACCAGCCCCTGAATGAAATCTTCGGTCCGCGTCCGCTCCACGATGAGCTCCACGTCCTCGGGCTCGACCACATGGGAAAAGGTGTCGCCTTCCAGCGCCTGAACCCGGGCCATTTCCTCGGGGGAATCGTAGCCGAGCATCCGGACGAAGGCCATGTTGCGCTCCACGAACCGTCCGCCGATGAAACCGTGGGAGATGCCCACAGGGCTGTTCTCGAACAGAATGCGGCGGCGCTCTTCCGACATGCGTCCCTCGGTCTCTGCGCGGCACCGGCGTCCCACTTCCTCCTCAAGCTCCCTGGTCCGGGCCAGGAAATGCTCTTCCAGGTCGGCCTTTGCCCGGTCCAGCCTCTCCTGGACCTCGCCCATGGTCCGGATGGACGGCAGCCAGCGCCACAGCCCGATCAGCAGCAGGACAGCCCCGCCCAGCCTGCCGCCCATATCGACCAGGTAGACGCGCAGGCCGGAACCGCCGAGCTCGGTCCAAGCCGGAATATTCAACGCTTCGGCGATCTCCAGAAAGTTCGCGAACAAAAACACCAAAAAGCCCAGTTTGATAAACAAAAAACCGCGCCGACCGTAGCTGACGCTCCTGTCGACGCGGATAAAAAGCCACAAGGCCAGGCCGATGGCGCAAAATCTCAGGGTTGAAAGGACTACTTCAAACACGACAGGCTCCTCCTGGCGACGAGAATCTGCCCCAACCTACGCAAGTCCCGCCGTGGGAACCATTATTTAATTCCAACCGGACGGATATCACCGACGCGCTTGACAGAATCGCAACGGTACTTAATAAGCTGGCAAGGGTTACGGAATACCCACTGCAAGGAACGCGACGCGACATGGCATACAAATACGTCTTCGGCCCGGTAATGAGCGGACGGCTCGGCCGCTCCCTCGGACTCGATCTGCTCGGCGACCGAATCTGTTCCATGGACTGCGTCTACTGCGAGGTGGGAGCCACCAGGGACCGGACCTGCGAACGCAGGGTGTACGTCCCGGCGGCCGACATTCTCAAGGAGCTTTCCCTGTGGAAGGAAGAAGGGCTGGAGCCGCCCGACATGATTACTCTGGGCGGCCTGGGCGAACCTTGCCTGAACTCGGACATGGAAACGATCATCCTCGGGGCCAAGCGGCTCTTTCCGGGGATTCCCGTGGCCGTGCTGACCAACGCCAGCCTGATGACCGACCCCGAAGTCCGGCGCGAACTCTGCGCGGCCGACGTTGTCCTGCCCAGCCTGGATTCCCTGGTAAGCAAAGAATTCGCCAGGGTTAACCGGCCGGACAAATCCGTTGATCCCGAGGCTGTAGCCCAAGGGCTCCTCGCCTTCAGGAAGGAATTCAACGGAAAGATATTTTTGGAAATTTTGCTTGCCGAAGGAATTAACGATTCCGACGAGAACCTCGGCAGGCTACGCATTTTCTGCCAACGGCTTGCCCCCGACCGGGTGGACGTGGTCACGCTGACCCGTCCCGGAACGGTCAAGGGGGTCCGCCCCGTGGACGGGGAGGTTTTAAGCCGGTGGCGCCTGGCGCTCGGAGGCGGGGAAACCCGCGACAAGGAGCGGCGGGCCGCAGGCGGCAAGGAGATGAGCATGGAGCGGATGACCGCTGCCGTGACCGCCTCCCTGAGCCGCAGGCCCCAGACCGCGGAACAGCTGGCCCTGGCCCTTGGGGCGGACCTCGACAAGGTCCGCCTGGCCGTGGAAGCCCTGGAAAAAATGGGCGACGTCACCCGCCGGGATGACCGGGGGGAGACATTCTACCACGGAACGGGCCATGTCATAGAAGACTAAGGGGCGCGCCGGGACCCGACACCCACATTTCTCGTCGAGAGGTTCCCCATGACCAAAAAGAAACGGCAGAAGATGTTCATCTCCGTGCTGCCGGGAGAACAGGTAGAAGTCGTCATCGCCGAAGAAGGCAAGGTCAACGAATATTACGTTGAGATGGTCCATCAGGCCAAGACCAAGGGCAACATCTACAAAGGCTACATCCACAACATCGACAACGGTCTTCAGGCCGCGTTCATCAACTACGGAGCCGAACGGAACGGGTTCCTCCAGATCGACGAAGTCCATCCCGAATACTACAACACCGAAGTGCCCACCAAGAAGGGCCAGCGCTTCCCGCTCATGCAGAAGGTGCTCAAGCCCGGCCAGGAAGTCCTGGTCCAGGTGGTCAAGGAACCCACCGGCAAAAAAGGCGCTTTCCTGACCTCCTACCTCTCCCTGCCCGGCCGCAGCTTCGTCTACACCGTGGGCCGCAGCCAGATCGGGGTTTCGCGCAAGATCGAGGACGAAAAGGAACGCGCCCGGCTCAAAGCCGCGCTGGAAGGATTCGAAACCACCGAAGGCGTGGGGCTCATCGCCCGCACCGCTGCCGTCGGCCAGTCCAAGGCCGCCCTGGAACGCGACTTCAAGTACCTGAACAGGCTGTGGACCGACATCCGCTCCAACGCCCAGAAGGTCAAGGCTCCCGCAGTGGTCTACGAGGAACTCGGGCTGGCCGCGCGCGCCGTGCGCGACTACCTGACCTCCGACGTCACCGAAATCTGGGTGGACGACAAGGAGACCTACGAGCAGGTCCACCAGTTCGTGAAGCTGGCCTTCCCGCGCAAGAACAACCTGGTCCGGCTGCACGAGGACAACGAGCTCTCCCTGCTTGAGCGGTTCAACCTGGTCAAGCAGGTGGAGGAAATCTACTCCCGCGAAGCGTCCATGCCCTCGGGCGGACGGCTCGTCTTCGACGCCACCGAGGCCCTGACCGCCGTGGACATCAACTCCGGCAAGATCGGCGGCGAAAAGAATTTCCAGAAGATGGCCCTGAAGACCAACGTCGAAGCCGCCCGCGAGATCGCCCGCCAGCTCAGGCTGCGCGACATCGGCGGCCAGGTGGTCATCGACTTCATCGAGATGAAGAACCCCAAGGACTGCCGCGAGGTGGAAAAGGTCATGCGCGCCGAGATGAAGAACGACCGCGCCCGGACCGATGTTTCGCGCATTTCCTCCTTCGGCCTCATGGAGCTGGTCCGCCAGCGGCTCGGCTCCTCCGCCATCGCCATCTCCACCGAGCCGTGCCCCTGCTGCAAGGGCACTGGAATCCGGCGCAACATGGAATGGCAGGCCCTCCAGTCCCTCAAGGACATCCACCGCGACCTGCGCAAGCCCGGCACAGAACCCGTCGAATACAACTGCGAAGAGGAACTGGCCATCTACCTGCTCAACAAGAAGCGCGGCATCCTGGCCGACCTTGAGACGCGCTACGGCAAGTCCGTGCACATCGACATCGAATACGAGTACGACGAGTAGCCGCGCTCCCGAATACGAAGAATAAAAGCCCCCGTCCCGGATCATCAGGACGGGGGCTTTTTTTCGAGAAACTCTCCCACCGCAAAACGAAAGAAGCCCGCGCCGAAGGCGCATACAGGGGATGCAAGGGTGCGAACCCTTGCCCGCCGGAGGCGAAATCTCCCGACCATTGCCGCGAAGCGGCCTTCAACACCTGATTTCCCTCTTCCGACAGTTACGAGGCAGTTCCCTTTCCAAAAGATTCTTGAACAGTCGGAGACGCCCAACCGGCGCGGCCGCCCCGCCTACTGCATGGCGGGCAGGGTGAAGATGAAGGTGGAGCCTACGCCTACTTCGGATTCGACCCAGATGCGGCCGCCGTAGTGCTCGATGATTTCGCGGCAGATGGTCAGGCCGAGACCTGTGCCCTTGGGCTTGTTGACCATGGTGTCGTCGGTGTGGGTCTGGTGGAACTTCTCGAATATCTGGGACTGGTCTTCGGGATGGATGCCGGTGCCGGTGTCCACTACCTCCACGCGCAACTGTCCGAAACGCGGGAATGCGCGCAGGGTGACGAAACCTTTTTCGGTGAACTTCGAGGCGTTGTTGAGCAGGTTGACGAAGACCTGCTGCATACGGTCGCGATCGGCGAAGATGCGCGGCAGGCCGGGCGCAATTTCGGTGCGCAGCTCCGGGGAGGTCTGTGCGAACATGCCGGAAACTGAACTGGCGGCCACCTCGATGACCTCGTTCATGTCCAGTTCCTCGTCGCGCCACCCCATGGAGCCGGACTCGATCTTGTTCAGGTCGAGAACGTCGTTGATGAGCCGCGTCAGGCGCTCCCCTTCGTGGCTGATGATGGCCAGGTTCTCGCGGATGCGCTTGCCCTTGCGGGCCAGAAGGCTCTCCGGGGCTACCAGGGGCAGGAAATTGCGGGTGAATTCCTTGTTCAGGAGCTTGGCGAAACCGAGGATGGACGTCAGGGGCGTGCGCAGCTCGTGGGAGACCGAAGAGAGGAAGGTGGACTTCATTTCGTCCAGCTCGCGAAGCCGCTGGTTGGCCTCTTCGAGTTCACGGGCCTTGTTGACCAGATCCTCGGTGCGTTCGCGGACGAGCTGCTCCAGGTGGCGGTTGAGGTCGGCCAGGTCCTGCTCGGCTTTTTTCCTGTCCGTGATGTCTTCGAGGATGCCGTCCACGAACACGTAGTTTCCCTTCTCGTTGTAGATGGCCCGGGCGTTGAGGGAACCCCAGATGGTATTGCCGTCCCGGCGGTAGTACTCGGCCTCGAACCGTTTGACCTCGCCCTGGTCGCGCACCCTGTCGAAGAACCCCTGCATGTGGTCGGGATTGACCATGATCCGGGAACTCAGGGAGCGGACGTTGGACAGGAACTCGTCCAGGGAATCGTAGCCGAAGATGCGGGCCATGGCCGGGTTGGCCCGGCGGAGCACGCCGTCCGGCGTGGCCTGGAAAATACCTTCGATGGCGTTCTCGAAGATGGACCTGTATTTTTCCTCCGCTTCCTGGAGGGTCTTGTTCATGGTCTGGAGCTTGTTTTCGCGGCCTTCGATCTCGCTGGACATGCGCCGGAACCGCTTGGCGATTTCCAACAGCTCGGCATGGTAGACCTCGCCGAAATCATAGGAAAAGTCACCCTTCGCCACGCGGGCGATGCCGGATTGGAGGACCTTGAGCGGCTTGTTCAGGAAAACGCGCAGGAGCAGGCCGGTGATGGCCAGAATGACGGAGATGGAGACGACGATGATGATGATGGAAACAAACATCTGCTCGTCGAGCCGTTTTTTCTCGCGCTCCAGAGTGAAATCTATTTCGGCCCGGCCGATGGTTCTGCCCTCGAAGACGATGGGACGAACCGCGTTGAAGTCCGCCGGCTCGCCGGAAAATTTCTCGTGGGCGAAAACCACTTCGTTACGCGAACCGTAGATGCGGATGCCCTGGACCATGTCGTCATGGGTGTAGACCGAGCCGATGAGCCGGGCATTGTCGTAGTCGAGGTTCCAGATGGGCACGGCCAGGATTTCGGCCACCGAGGAGATGGTGTCCTCACCCTTGCGCTTGGCGGTGGCCCACATCTCTTCGGACTGCTGCCAATAGATGAACCCGCCAAGAGCCGTGGCGATGAGCATGACGATGACCACCAGACTGAGAGTCAGGTCCCGAGAGATGGACCTGCTGGTCAGAAGAGGCCGTTTTCTCTTGGGCTTGTCTGCTAGCATCTGTTATCCGGGAAACGTGGACTTGGGGGAACGACTCCAGGACCTCACATCCTCCTGAAAGCCTCTACACGACTCCCCGCACACTGTCATCTCAGTTATAAGGGATACCGATTGCGCAGCCGGGTCACGGTTCCGTCTCCGTGGAATCGCTTCAGGACGCGCCTCAGTCGATTCCGCGCGTCGCGCGGCAGGCGCTTGGACACATAGACGTGCACGGGAGCTTCGCCGATGACAAGCGGTTCGCCCAGAAAGCGGCTTCGCACGCCGACCTTCTCGGCGGCGAAGGCCAGCCCCCCGATGGGACCGATCACGGCATCCACTCGCCCGGCCATGAGCATTTTGAAGCCCAGTTCGTGATTCCGGCAGGGGAAACGGACGATCCGCAGTTCTCCGCCCCGCCCGCGGTCAAGCCGCGACCCCCGGACCAAGGCCACGGTTTTCCCTGCCAGGTCCCGCTTGCTGCGCAAGGGGGTCTCCACCCGCCCCCAGGCCACTATGGTCAGGGTCTCCACCAGGCCGATGTTCTCGGCCGCCTCGTCGATCCGCTCGTCCGGCGCGACGATTATCATGTCGGCCAGGCCCAGGACGACTTCCTCCACCCCCCGCGCCAGGGGCACGAGCCGATTGACCGGCTCGAACCCGGCCTCGCGCGCAAGGGCGTTCCCGAGATCGTAGCAGAACCCGGTCGGACGCCCGTCTTCAAACCGCCCGCCCGTACCAAGCTCGATGGTGGCGATGCGCAACGTCTCGCCTTCGGCCCGCGCCTGGTACGAGAGGACGGGCAGCGACAGCACGGCGAGCAGCAGGACCGGAAACAGGTGAAAATGTGCTGAACCATGGACCATTGCGCAATCTAAAATGCATTCCAACAAAAAGCAACGCGTGCCGAGAATGCGGCGCAGTGTTATCCATCTCGCGGTCCGGTCCGGGCGGCGTCTTTCCCCTTGCGCCGCCCGGCGAACCGGTCAAAGACAGGGTTATATTCCGTTGTCAAAAAACAATTGACAACTTTTTTTACTTTTAGGTAAATCAATACTGTCACGCTTTCCAAAACGAAAACATGGACTGACAAAAATGAAAAATTCACTGGATTCCCAAGACAAGCGGCTGGTGGCCGAACTGACCCGCGACGGACAGCTCTCGCCCGGCAAAATCGGAGCCGCCACGGGCGTGACGGCGCCCACGGTCCGATCCAGGCTGAAAAACCTGATGCGGATGGGCGCGCTCAAGGTGGCCGGACTCGTGAACCCCATGCGCGTCAAGGGGCTGACCGTGGCCCTGGTCGGCATCAGCCTGATGAGCCACGAGCAGCTCGGCGAAAAGCTGGACCAGATCGGCGCGCTGCCCCGCGTGAACTGGGCCGCAGTGGTGACCGGGCGATACGACATCATCGTCGAGATCATCTGCCGGGAAGGCATGGACGACCTCTATGCGTTCCTGAACGAGGACCTGTCGCGCGTGGGCGGCATCAACGCCTCCGAATCCTTCGTGGTCATGAAATCCCGGCGCAAATGGCTGCTGTTGCCCGACGCCGTGGTCGATACCTTCACTCAATAACGTTTATCCGCCGGAGAGGGCGGGGAGTTTGCAAAGGAGCATCAGATGATTATCGGTATCCCCAAGGAAATCAAAACGCTGGAAAATCGCGTCGCCATGACCCCCGGCGCGGTTGAATCCCTGGTCCGCCAGGGCAACGAAGTGCTCGTCGAGACCGGCGCGGGTCTGGGAAGCGGGCTGTCCGACGAGGAGTACGTTGCCGCAGGCGCAAAAATGGTTTCCGCCGAGGAAGCCTGGAACGCCAAGATGGTCATCAAGGTCAAGGAACCGCTTCAAAGCGAGTTCAAGTACCTGCGCAATGACATGATTCTTTTCACCTACCTGCATCTGGCCGCCGCGGAAGAGCTGACCAAGGCCCTGCTCGACGCCGGAACCACCGCCATCGCCTACGAGACCGTCAAGTCCGCCGACGGCACCCTGCCCCTGCTCACCCCCATGTCCGAAGTCGCGGGCCGCATGGCCACCCAGGTCGGCGCCCATTATCTCGAGAAGACCCAGGGCGGCCGAGGCATCCTGCTTGGCGGCGTGCCCGGCGTGTACCCCGCCGAAGTGCTCGTCCTGGGCGGCGGCGTGGTCGGCACCAACGCCGCCCGCATCGCCATGGGCATGGGCGCGCGCGTGACCATCCTCGACCTTTCCCACCAGCGTCTCCAGTACCTGGACGACGTCTTCCAGGGCCGCATCACCACCATGATGTCCACCGAGCCCAACATCCGCCAGATGGTCCAGCGCGCCGATCTCGTCATCGGCGCGGTCCTGCTGCCCGGCGCGAAGACCCCCAACCTCATCACCCGCGACATGCTGCCGCTGATGAAGGAAGGCGCGGTCATCGTCGACGTGGCCGTGGACCAGGGCGGCTGCATCGAGACCACCCACGCCACCACCCACGACAACCCGACCTACGTCATCGACGGCGTGGTCCACTACGGCGTGGCCAACATGCCCGGCGCGGTGCCCCGCACCTCCACCTTCGCTCTCGTCAACCAGACCGCCCCCTACGCCCTGCGCCTGGCCGCCAAGGGCGTGGACGCCCTCAAGGACGACGCCGGTCTGGCCCTCGGCCTGAACACCTGGGACGGCAAGCTGACCTGCCCCGCGGTCGGAGCCGCCCTGGACATCGAGTCCATCACCCCCGAAGAGGCCCTCGCCCGCATGTAGCGGCTGCGATCACGCAATAAAAAATGCCCCGGTCAGATGACCGGGGCATTTTTTTCTAGACCGATACCTTTATCCCCGCTGCCTCAACAAAACGCCACGGAGCGAAAAAAGCCCGCGCCGAAGGCGCATACAGGGGATGCAAGGGTGCGAGCCCTTGCCCGCCGGAGGCGAAATCACCCGACTATTGCCGCGAAGCGGCCTACAACCCCTGATTTCCCCTTCAGCAAAATTAAAGAGTTAGTTCCCCAAAAAACGACGACACGGGCGGCCGCGCCAGCGGGCCGAAACACGTTTTTCTTGCCCGCTGCGGGGCAGGGTGCGATACGGAGGACGGGCCTGAAAAGGGCCCCAAACAAGGAGAAACCATGTCCAAAGATATCCTGTTCACCCTGGTGGGCGACTTCACCAGCGGCCTGCGAGGCCCGCTTTACTGACCGGAATGCGCGATCCTGGAAGGGTTGCTCCACTATTATCCTGAGGTCCGGGAAAGGCTCGACATCCGCACCATTCCCTTTGAACGCCCGAGACACGCCATCATCGCCCTGCTGGGCGAGGAGCACCAGGGCTGTCCCTGCCTTGTTGTCGGCGACCCGTCCAGGGCGGACGGCCTGCCCATGAGAACGGCGGGCGGACACGTCTTCATCGACGACCACAGGGCGATCATCGAATACTTGGCGCGCAACTACAGGGTTTCCCGGCCCGCCCACGACTGAGGAGGAATGCAGGCCTATCTGACGAGCAGTTCCTGTCCGGGGTGGATGGTCGCCCGCCTGCCGAGCTTGTTGAGCTTGCACAACTGGGCGAGGCTCATGTCGTGCTCCTGGGCGATGCCGGTCAGGGAGTCGCCCTGCTTGACCACGTAGGTCTCGGGTTTGAGGGTCTCGCGGTACTTGGCCATGAGCGGGTGATACCGCTCGGCGAATTCCCCGGCCGATCCCTCGGGCAGGAAAAGGACATGCTGCCCGGGCGGTACGACGTCGCCCAGGAACTGCGGATTGAGGTCGCGGATGAGCTTGTAGTAAGTCCCCGCCGCCTTGGCCACCAGGGTCAGGGGCGTGGGATACTTGGCCCGCAGCTTGACGCGGTCGAATTTGCCGGGACTGTAGTAGTCCTCAGGATACAAGTCGAAGCCGTAGCGGGACGGATCGGTCAGGATGAGCTTGGCCGCGATGGCCCGGAGAATGTAGCGCTCGGTCTCTGCGGGCAGGTGGAGATGGTAGTAATCGTCGACCTCCTGCTTCTCGATCTGCCGTTCCAGCCCCTGCTCGCCCATGTTGTAGGCCGCGCAGGCCAGGGTCCAGGAGCCGAACCTGTCGTGCAGATCCTTGAGATAGGCCGAAGCCGCCCGGGTGGCGAAATAGAAGTTGCGCCGCTCGTCGATGAACCGGTCTACGGTCAGGCCGTAGTTGGCCGCCGTGGAGGGGATGAACTGCCACACCCCGCGCGCCCCCCGGTTGGACCCCGCCTCCGGCTTCAGCGCGGACTCGATGACCGCGATGAACTTGAGGTCGTCGGGCATGTTCCCGGCCCGGAGCACGGTCTCGATATGCGGGAAATAGCGGCCAGTGCGTTTGAGCCAGAGAATGACCTGGGCGCGGTCCCAGAGCATGAGCAGCAATTCCTTCTCCAGCCGCTCGCGCACCTCCGGCAGATGCAGGGGCACGAATTCGCCGCAGAAACGAAGCGGTCCCTTGATGCGGATGGCCGATTCCAGCGACGGGAAGGCGGCGCTCCGCATGGGCGAAAGCATCTCCACATCCCCCGCCCGGGCCTCGGCCGTAAACGGCGAAAGACCGGACAGCGCAATGCAATGAAGAAGGATTCCCGCAAGCAGCGGGAGGGCTGTCCGCCTCATGGGCATGAAAGCTCCCGTCAAGCCCGCCGGGCGGAAAGCCGCTCCGGACGGTCGGTTACAGTTTCGATTTCAGCACAATGTCCGTGATGGGGCCCCTGGATCGGTCGCCCTTGAGAACCATGTGCGCATAGTTTCTGTACCCCTTGAGCTTGCGGACTGTCCAGTTGAGGCCGTTGTTGGCTTCGTTGAGATACGGGTTGTCCACCTGGCGCGTGTCGCCCAGACAGATGCACTTCACCCCTTCGCCCATGCGCGTCAGCAGGGCGCGGGTTTCGCCGCGCGACAGGTTCTGCATCTCGTCCACGATGACCACCGCGTTCTCGATGTTCATGCCGCGCAGGAAGGCCACGGGCTGAACCTCCAGCTTCTTGGGGTTGAACTTGAACGAGTCTCCCTGCGGGTCGAGCCAGATACGGTTGCAGGGCCGGATATCGTGCAGCTTGATGAGCAGATCCTGGATGTACTTGATGTACGGCAGCATCTTCTCCTCGATGTCGCCGGGCAGGTAGCCCATCTTGGCCCCGATCTCCACCACCGGCTTGACCAGGTATATCTTGCGGTAGGGATTGTCCTTGCGTTCGAGCATCAGATACAGGGCGGCGGCCAGGGAGAGGAACGTCTTGCCGTAGCCCGCCTCGGACTGAATGGAGACCAGGTCTATCCCGTCGCAAAGCATCAGTTCGAGAGCCAGGTTCTGATACACGCTGCGCGGCTTCACACCCCATATCTCATGGGTATAGCTGATCTCCCTGGGACCTTCCGGGCCATAGAAGATCGGCGTGCCGTTCTCCCAGCGGAAGCAGTTGCGCACAGGCTCATCCCCTTCCTCCACAAACCCGGTGTACCGCTGGGATTCGGACCGGAACGGGTCGGAATCGCGGTACTCCTCGGAGGGAATGCCGTAGCACTTGGCCTTGATCTGGAGGATGCGGTCGTTGGTGATGAGCGTGGCGTTTTCAGGCCCGACATGAAGAATTTCCTTCAGGATTCGGTCGTCCATCAGGTTGTCGGTCAGGGTGGCCGCAAAGTCGGGCGGGAAGATGTTGACGGCTTCGTCTTCGAGAATGGCCCGCACCGCCTGGGAGACGATGTGGCCGATGCGCGGGTCTTTTTTCAGTCCGTCCAGTTCATCAAGGACGGTGTAGGGGATGTATATCTGGTTTTCCGCCCCGTTTCTCAGGGCGATGATGCTTTTGGGGTTTTCAATGAGGACGTTGGTATCGAGGACAAAGTGCTTCTGGGCCATAATCCCCCGTCCGGTGGTTGAAGTTGATTCCTGGGCTTTTCACGCCTTGGCACCCATGGCCGGGAATCAGCGAATCAATTTCATTTTGAGCCTCCGTTATATGTGCATCCGGTTATCAGAATCATGACCAGTTTTCACGAGAAAGTCTAGAAGCAACATGCCCGACGCTCCCTGGGGCGTCATGGCGAACGGGTGACGATCGGGCGGCGCGGGAAAAGGCGCAACCGTTTCACGCCCCCCCTCGAAACGCGCCCGGCATGATCGCGCGTCCGCCGGGAATGGCCGCAGTCCTTGCGGATACGCGGCTCCGGCGTTCTCTCCCCGTCAAGCGCGATGGACTGAAACAGCGGAGCAACGCCAACATCGAAAATCCGTCCGTCCACCCTAAGCATTCGCGCCCCGCGTCCGATAAGAGTAGCAACTTCGTGCGCCCGGTCAGGTCCGGACGCGCGGAGAACGCATCCGCACGGTTGCGCAAACGTCGGTCGCAGGGACGCGGCCGGGGCCGGCGCGACGGATGAGGGAGACATCGGGGAAGGCTTCAAACCGCCTTCCCGCAGACTTCAATAACCCAGGGAGGGGTTAATGAAGGGTTATGAAGACAGCCGCGGACGGACCGCGGACGACATCGAGACCGAGCACATGCTCGACGCCTTCGGCGAAGTGTGCTCCGGCCGCCACCGGGACACCGCCGAAGAGCGCGCCAGCAAGATCGCCCGGCTCAAGGCCGAAGTGAATGCAGGCCGATACAAGCCCGACGTCATGGACATCGCCAGGCTGCTGACCTCGGCGATGGACCCGACGCTCTAGGCTTCAATCGACCGGCTCGCGGGGCCGGGGCAGGGATGCGCCCTGCCCCGGCCCCGCGCATTTTTGCCGTGACTCCGGGAGGTTGACCGCCCCGTGATAATCTGGTGAGTAGGGGACGTTCGTCAAAAACGCCTCAAGCCTCCCGGAGGAACGACCATGGGCTCCGAAACCAGAATGGACTGGAACAAGCTGCTCGACACCACTCGCTACGGTTATACAAGCGAGAGCAAGGATATCCGCAGCCCCTTTCAACGCGACGTCGACCGCATCCTCTTCAGCGACCACTTCCGTCGGCTGGCCCGCAAGACCCAGGTCCACCCCCTGAACGAGAACGACCACATCCACTCCCGGCTGACCCACAGCCTGGAAGTGGCTTCCGTGGGCAAGACCCTGGGCGAACTGGCGGGCGCGTTCCTCGAGGAGCGCGGCGAGCTGCCCGGCAGGCTGGAGCCCCGCGACGTGGGCGAGGCCGTGCAGGCCGCCTGCCTGGCCCACGACATCGGCAACCCGCCCTTCGGCCACAGCGGCGAGGAGGCCATCAAAGACTGGTTCAAGGCCAGAAAAGCGGATTTCGGGAACCTCCCCGAGGAGTGCCTCTCGGACTTCACCCGGTTCGACGGCAACGCCATGGCGGTGCGCGTCCTTCTGTCCACCGGCTTCCACCAGACCGGCATGAGCCCCACCCATGCGGTCCTGGGCGCCCTGCTCAAATATCCCTGGTCGTCCCTGGCCGCCGAAAAGGACAAATTCAGCTACTTCCAGACCGAGGCCGAGGCCATGGGAACGGTGGCCGCCGCCCTCGGGCTGATCCCTTTGGGCAACAGGTGGTCCAGGCCGCCCCTGGCCTACCTGACCGAGGCCGCGGACGACATCTGCTACCGCATCATCGACATCGAGGACGCCACGGAACTGGGCATCCTGGACGAATGGTTCATGTTCAAACGCTTCGCGGAACACCTGGGCCTGGAAGCGGGCCCGGGAGAGCGATACGCCTGGGTGCGGGAGTCTCATTTCCGGCAGCGCAACAGCCTGCTCCGGGCCAAGCTCATTTCCGCCGCGACCAATGAAGCCGCCGCCATCTTCCAGGCGCACTACGACGACATCATGACCGGCGCCTTCGACAAGAACTCCAGTTTGATGGAGGAGTCGAAAAACGGCATCTGCCGCCATATCCACGACGTTTACGACAACATCTCGGGCAAGATATTCTTCTCGCGCCGCAAGGCCATCCTCGAACTGGGGGCCCGGAACGCCCTGGGCAGGCTCCTCGACCAGGCCATGGTCGACGTGGGCGGGTTCTGCGATCCGAAGCTCTCGCCCGCCAACAAGAAGATCAAGACCATCCTCGGCGACGAGATCGTCGACGCCATCCCCAAGGACGACGAGCGCTGCCAATACCGCATCATGATGGCCATCGTGGACTACGTCTCCGGCATGACCGACCATTACGCCACGGAACTCTGCCGCCAGCTTCTGGGAATGGGCTACTAGACTTTCGGAGCGGGAACGGCCGGTCCGGCGTCGATAGAACCGGCCGCTCCCCGTAAGGAGGTTCGCGCCCGCCCCGGGGGGACGGACGAGGTCAGGGTATGGAACTGACTATTGCCGCAAACCTAGCACTCCCGGAGGCTGCGCGCCGTTATAATCTGCGCGGCCCCGGTTTTCTTCCGCCGCAGACGCAAAAAACGGCCCCGGGCGCGCCCGGGGCCGTTTCGTTATGCAGTTGCCCCGCCGATATTATTTGCCGGTGGCGACATACCAGCCGCTCGACTTGGTCAACAAATCCTGGACCCGACCCACCAGGGCGTGGGGGTCGGTCAGGTAGCCTTCGAGGAGCAGGGCCGATTCGAAGAGCTGGTTGGCGGCCTGCTCGATGAACGGGTCGTTCTCGTCCCGCTCCATGATGGCAAGCATGTTGCGCACCAGGGGGTGATCCGGGTTGACCTCCAGAATCTTCTTGGGGATGGAGGTGTCCTTGCTCATGACCCGCATGATCTTGTCCATGGACGAAGTCACGTTGCCGTCCGGATTGGCCAGGCAGACCGGGGATTCAGACAGCCTCGTGGACGCCTTGACCTCGGTCACGGCGTCGCCGAGCGCATCCTTCATGCGGGCGAGCAGCTTGTCCAGCTCGCTCTTCTGCTCGTCGGACAGCGGCTCGGGCTTATCCTCCTTCTCCACCGACTCGAACTTGTCGAGCTTGGCCATGTCGGCGTGCTCGGCCGAGACCAGGGAGTACCCCTCGTACTCGCGCAAGGCGTCCATAACGAACTCGTCGATGGGCTCATAGAGGTACATAACCTCCAGATGCTTGCGCCGGAACACCTCGAGATGCGGGGAAAGGCTCAGGGCCTGGCGGCTCGGGCCGTAGGCGTAGTAGATTTCCTTCTGCTCCTCCTTGGCCCGGGAAATGTAATCGGCCAGCGAGGTCAGCGCCTTGTCGTCGTCCAGCGCCGAGGAGTTGAAACGAACCAGTCCGGCGAACTTGTCCTTGTTCAGGAAGTCCATGTAGCCCGCCTTGAACAGCTCTCCGTGGGCGCGCCAGAACTCGGCGTAGCGGTCGGCGTCGTCCTTGGCCATCTTGGTCAGGTGATCGAGCACCTGCTTTACCAGTGTGGAGCTGATCTTGCGCATGAGCAGGTTGTCCTGCAGGGTCTCGCGCGAGATGTTCAGCGGCAGGTCCTCGGTGTCCACGACGCCCTTGACGAAGCCCAGATACTCGGGGAGCAGGTCCTTGTTCTGCTTCTCGATGAGCACCCGGCGCACGTACAGGTCCAGGCCCCGGTTCTCGCGGCCCAGTCCGAACGGATCACCGCCGTCCTTGGGGATGAACATGAGGGCGTTGAACTGCACCGGCGCGTCCACCGAAGTATGCAGGGTGTCGAAGGGGTCCTCGGAATCGAAGGTTAGGAACTTGTAGAACTCCGCGTACTGCTCCGGCTTGATCTGGAACTTGGGCTCGCGCCACAGGGCCTGGATCGTGTTGACCCGCTCGTCGCCCACGTAGATGGGGAAATTGATGAAGTTGGAGTGCTTCTTGACGATCTGCTTGAGATGGGCCTCGTTGGTAAACCGCGAGGCTTCGTCGTCCTTCAGGCGAAGGGTGATCTCGGTGCCGTGGGGCCGGTCCTCGTCCAGATCCTGCAACTTGTAGTCGGTGCGGCCGTCGGAGGTCCAGGACACGACCTTGGCCTCGGGGGCGAAAGCTTTCGTGGTCACGGTCACTTCGTCGGCGACCATGTACACGGAATAAAAGCCCACGCCGAACCGGCCGATGAGCGAATCGAGCGATTCCTTGCCCTCTTCGGCCAGCCGGGCCAGCTCTGCCGTGCCCGAATGCGCGATGGTGCCGATGTTCTGCATCAGTTCGTCGCGGGTCATGCCGATGCCCGTGTCGCTCACGGTCAGCGTCTTGGCGTCCGCGTCGCAGGAGATGCGAATCTCGGGAGCGAGTTCGTCGGCCTTGCCCTCGGCCTGGGTCCTGAAACGGACCTTTTCCAGGGCGTCGGACGCGTTGGAGATCAACTCCCGAAGGAAGATTTCCTTGTTTGTGTACAGCGAGTGCACAAGAATATCGAGGAGTTGGCTGATTTCAGCCTTGAATTTGTGGGTGGTTTTCGTGCCCATGAAAAAATACCTCCGGATGGAATGTAATGCGCGCCCGCCGGGTGCATCGACCAACGCACCCGGCGGGACTTTTTTCTGAGAGAGTGTGTTCGGGAATGGCCTCCCGGGAACAGGGACTAAGTAGATACGGATTTTATCTTGTCAAGCAGGTATTTTTCCATTTCACGCCGGTCTTTGCGCAAACGGACCATCTCCGCCTCCATGACCGCGAGCTTTTCCCGGAGCGCCCGGTTTTCGGCCCGCAGGGACTCGGTCTCCTCCATGGTCACGGTGATGCGCGAAGCGGCCTCCTCAAGCCCCCGGCGCACGTCGGAAACATCGGGAGCGGCCCCGCCTGAGGATTCCAGCGCGGAGCGGATGCCCTCGCCCACGGACCGGGCGATCTCAAGCCCGATGGCCGAGGCCATGCCCATGACCTGCTCCATGGCCCCCGGAGCCTGGAGAGGAGGCTGCCCGCCATCCGTCGGCGCGGGCACGGCGTCCGCCTGCAACGGGTAGTCCCGGGAAAGTTGGTCCATCACATCGCGGGCGGTGTGCCCTTCCTTGAGCAGTCGGGAGATGGCGGCGAAGACATCCACGGCCTCGGGCCGGAAACGCTTCTGGCGGCCGCGCCCCACACTGGGCAGGTGCTGGGCGAACCTGTTCTTCCAGTAATGCACCGTGGATTCGGGCAGGTCGAGTTCGCGGGCGATCTCGGCCACGGAAAGCACTTTCTTGCCGGTCATGTCACGCCCCCTTGGCGGATTGCGATCATTGTCGTTCTTTATTGAAGTACCGGAAATCCGCTCTTTCTACAAGGGATAGCATACTCCATCTAACTCATTTCACATATATTTTTTTCAACCACAACAGACTGCAACCTGTTCCGGCCGATATTCTTGATTTTTTCTAGACTTTTTCAGGAAGGATACCGGCAGCCTGTTCCCGTTTGCGCTCGGGCGCGGAAGCATTTATGGTCGACCGGCAGCCATACGCAGACCCAAAGGGAGCCCCATGAAATCGCCGCTCGCGTCCAAGCCGATCTACATAGCAATCCGCGTGATTCTCGGCCTGCTCTTCGTCTACGCCGGGATGCTCAAGCTCATGAATCCCGGCGGTTTCGCCGTGACCATCAACATCTACGGCCTGGTTTCCTGGCGCATGGCCGGATTCCTGTCCTACGCCATCCCCACAGTGGAAGTCCTCTCCGGGCTCGCGCTCATTTTCGACCTTCGCGGTGCGTTGTCCGTCATTGTCGCACAGTTGTTGGTGTTCATGGCGATCCTGGTCTACGCCCTGCACATCGGACTCGACGCGGACTGCGGCTGTTTCGGCACTCCGAAGAACACCGACAACGCTCCTTCCGGCCCCCTGTTGGCCCTCGTTCGGGACGGCTTCATGCTCGCCGGTTGCGGACTGCTCTATCTCCAGCGCCGCGTGGCAGGATTCCGGCCCAACTCCCTCACGGGGCTTTTCAAGGCAAAACGGTAAGGCCCCCCTGCCGTTTCTAACGGGCTTGGCCTGACGCCCGATACGGTATAAATACGGCTATTGGATATCCGAACACGGGCGGGAGTCTGCAATGGGCCGCCCCGTCCCAGGACATCGACGCCCCCGGGACGCAGCGGCCGGGAATTCTCACGCACGGATCATCGTTCGTGGATTCGCGCCGCCGCCGGAAAACCGAAACGAGGACGCATGAAGAGAGTGACAAACGGCTTTCCGTTCATCGCGATCATGGTGTTGGCGGTCCTGGCCGGGTGCGCTTCGCTGCCCAAGGATTTCGACCGGCCGGATTCATACGCCCTGCCCGACACGGGATGCACCGAACTCGGCAAAGCGGCGCAAACCCTGACCGCGCCCCATGCCGGGGAGTCGGGGCTTCTCCTCCTCGCGAACGGGCTGGACGCCTTTGCCGCGAGAATCCTCCTCGCCGAATCCGCCCAAAAAAGCATCGACGCCCAATATTATCTCCTGCACGACGACATGACCGGCCAACTGTTCACCGATGCGCTCATCAAGGCCAGCAAACGGGGCGTTCGCATCCGCCTCCTGGTGGACGACATGGATATCGTGGGCAGGGACATCGCCGCCACGGCCCTCGGTTCCCTCCCCAATTTCGAAGTCCGCCTGTTCCACCCCTTCGGACGGAACCTCGGCAAATTGACCCAGATCATCACGCGATTCGGGGACGTCACCCGCAGGATGCATAACAAAAGCTTCATCGCCGACAACCGCTTCGCCATCATCGGCGGGCGCAACATCGGCGACCAGTATTTCAGCGCCGGGGCCGCCGTGGCCTTCTACGACCTCGATGTGCTGAGCGTCGGAAGCGTCGTGGACGACGTCTCCGTGGCTTTCGACGAATATTGGAACAGCGACCTGGCCTATCCCGCGCAGGTCCTGGCCAAACACATACCGACACAGCAGGAGCTGGACGCGAAATTGAAGCGGTTCCGTGACACCGTCAACGATGAAACGCACAGGGCGTACCTCGACAAGGTCCGAAGCGCCGATCTCATGAAAACGAAAAATATCGCCGACCTCCCCTTCGAGTGGGGACACGCAACGGTCCTGTACGATCTGCCCGAAAAACTGACCAACACGCGGGACAGGCGGGATCTGCATCTCATCTCGCAACTGACGCCGAAATTCGACGCACTCACCAGGGAGCTGTTCCTGGTTTCGCCCTACTTCGTCCCCGGCCGCTCGGGCGTGAAATATCTGGCCGCACTCTCGAAAAAAGGCGTGAAGGTCCGCATCCTGACCAACTCTCTCGAATCGAGCGACGTCCCCATCGTTCACGCCGGATATTCGCGCTACAGGATGGCGCTCCTCAGGGCAGGCGTGGAGCTGTTCGAACTGAAACCAACCTTCGACGACAGGGACTCGCACGCCACGGGGATATTCTCCGGCTCATCGAGCGCAAGCCTCCACTCGAAAACATTCGTACTCGACCGCGAAAAAGTTTTCATCGGGTCCATGAATTTAGACCCACGCTCCTCCATCGAAAACACCGAAATAGGAATCGTATTCCACTCCCCTTCCATGGCGGAAACCATATGCGACGGTGTGGACTCCGCCCTGTCCTCCAAAGCGTACAAGGTGGAGCTCGTCACCGAAAAAAGCGGCCATGAACGGCTGCGGTGGCGCACGGTGGTGAACGGCGAGGAAAAGACGTATCGGTCCGAGCCGAACGCCTCGCTCTGGAAACGGTTCTCGACCTCGGTGCTGAGCCTGTTTCCCATTGAATCGCAATTGTAAACACCGGGCCGGGAACGGCAATAACGCGAAAAAAGGGCGGGACCACCGTTGGCGGTCCAGCCCTTTCGTTTCGTTTTTTCTACTGTACGAGTTGCCAGGAGCCGTCAGGCTGACGGTAGGCCTTGCCATAGACGGTCTGCGTAGAACCGTCGGCCATGCGGGCGTTGATGGTCACGTCGCGCTCGACGCGGCCGTCGGCGTACTCGCGGGGCGGCTCGGGAATGGCTTCGTAGCGGGTCCGGGTGTCGGGGTTGACCCACTCGGTCGCGTAGCCGGAAGGCGAGGTTTCCAGGGTGTCATACAGACGCGCCTGGTCGGCCTTTTCCATCTCGTTGCCGACGATGTACCCGGCCAGCAGGCCGACACCCGCGCCGATGGCCGCTCCGGACACCTTGTTCTTGAAGGTCAACGCGCCCAGCGTGGCCCCGGCCAGCGTGCCGATTCCGGCAGCGTTCTGCGTCCGCGTGGTCTGGCAGCCCGCCAGCAGGGAAAGCATCAACACCAGGGATATGGCGGTCGTCCAAATGGTTCTCTTCATGATTTCATCCTCCTTAAAGCCTCACGGCAAATTCGGGTTACAGGCCGCTCGGCCTTGCTCTCGATCAGATATGAGCATAGCCCGTGCCACACAGGATGGACTGAATTCATTGGCGATTTCATGTAGAGCGCAAGGATGTGCGCACACAACGTGCGCACAGGGATGCAAGAATTGTCCGGTCGGGGGAGCGCTTACTCGTTTTTTTTTGGGGGAAAGGGGAGGCGTGGCGCGGAGAAGTGTGCCGCGCTTCGCGGCAGACCGTGTACGTCATCCCTACTTTTTGTTTCGCCTTCACGGCGACTTCCTTTTTTGCTGGCGCAGAAAAAAGGAAGCAAAAACTGCGCTTTTCGGCCCTTTCGGCTCCCGAAAGCAGTGGCCAAGAGCCTGTAGCGGCTTTCGCTGCCCGACAGGATGTCCGTCTGCGACGGACGCAGTCGGCCTACGCTTCGCCGCTTCAGACAGGCTCTAGGCCCCGGCTTTCGAACGTCTCCCGCGCAAGCGAGGTCCGTTCTTCCAACTCGATAGACCTTATTCTCTGCTCTTCGCTCCCAAAGCCGCTACCCAAATCCATCCTAAAGAAGACTGCACGGGGTTCGCCCCCCTACGAGCTCTAGCCCTGGATCAGCGGCCTAGAAGCCGACCGCGAAGGGGCGGCGGCTCCGGTGACGCGGAAGGAAGGGCTGACGTGAGTGGGAAGCCGGACACCGGGGAAGGGCTTATACTTTTGCTCGGATGGAGCCGACCCGAGCGGATCGGATTCTTGCCGATGATCCTGCGGGCGGCCGCGCTGGGAAAAGGCCCTTTTCTTTCGTCTATTTCTTTTGGGCCAACAAAAGAAATGGACCCCGCCGGGAGGGCATGGAGGCTGAAGGGGCAAAGCCCCTTCACTGGCTCTCGCGCCAACGGCGCGCACGGCTTAACGAACAAGCACAACATACGGCGCGAAGCTAGCCGCAACCATCCATTATCAATAAATAAAAAGGCCGCCCTTCGGGGCGCCCTTTTCTACAGGACCTTCAACTCGTCGGGCATCTCGGGCATGGCGCCCGGCTGTCCGCAGACATGGGCCGCAACCCTCGCGGCGTGCCTGTTGATATCGTCCAGGGGGTGCCCCTTGAGATAACCGAGCACGAGGGCGGCGGTGAACGCGTCGCCCGCGCCGATGGTGTCCACGACATCCACCGGCTCGCCCGGCAGGTCGGAAACGGCGTCGGTCGAGACGATCAGGCTCCCGGCCCCGCCCCTGGTGAGGACCGCCAGATCGAGGCCGTATCGCTCCATGAGAGCCCGCAGGGCGGGTTGCTCGCCTTCGGGCAGGGAGAACAGCCGTCTCACGATGCCGAGTTCTTCGTCGTTGAGCTTGAGGACATGGGCCGCTTTCAGGGAAGCGATGAGGATCTCCGGGGTGTAGAAATGTTGGCGCAGGTTTATGTCGAAAACCTTGAGCGCCTTTTCCGCGACAGCCAAAAACCGATGGATCGCCCGGCGCGACACCTCGGCGCGTTGCGCCAGCGAGCCGAAACAGACCGCGTCGGCGTTGGCGGCCAGGGTCAGGGCGGCATGATCCAGGGCAAGAAAATCCCAGGCCACGTCGTCGGGAAAGACATAGGCGGCGACGCCATGCTCGTCCACGCGGGCGTCCACCGTGCCGGTGGGATGCTCCGGGTCCAGGGACACCCCGTCGATATTCAGCCCCCGGAGGACCAGCAGGGACAGAGCCTCGCGGCCCAGATCGTCATTGCCCACACGGGACACGGGCACCCCGGCCCCGCCCAGCGCGTTGACCTGGTAGGCGAAATTGGCGGGAGCCCCGCCGAGCAGGCGCGCATGGGGCAATACGTCCCAGAGGATTTCCCCCAACCCGACGGCAAGTATCGGCTTCATCAACGCCCGGCCTTTTCCACGATGAGCCTGAGCCGCGCCTCGGCA
Source organism: Desulfovibrio sp. Fe33 (assembly GCF_028532725.1). Taxonomy (NCBI): domain Bacteria; kingdom Pseudomonadati; phylum Thermodesulfobacteriota; class Desulfovibrionia; order Desulfovibrionales; family Desulfovibrionaceae; genus Desulfovibrio; species Desulfovibrio sp. Fe33. Next base: position 34,712 of record NZ_JAQKGU010000009.1, on the reverse strand, counting down.
CGTTCCCGCAGAGGCGAATCCGAAGCCGCGGTCCGCTCCAGAAAGGCGACGAGATTGTCCAGCGCGGACTCCATGTAGGGGTGATCCGGTCCCAGAGCCGCCTCATAGGCCGCGAAACCGCGCTCGAAACAGTCGAAGGCCTCTTCGGCCGCTCCCTGCCCGTCCAGGAACAGGGCCAGATTGCACAAGGCCTGGGCGGTCTCGGGGTGATCCTCGCCAAAAGTCCGGCTGCGAATGGACAGGCTTTTGCGGAAATGCGCCTCGGCCTCCGGAGCCTTGCCCAGACGCTCGAAAAGCAGCCCGGCCAGATTGTGGCTCGCGGCGGTCTCGGGGTGATGCTCACCGTACAGGGCGGCGGTCATGTCCAGGCTTTCCAGGGCGAGGCGCAGCCCGTCCTGCGGACGGTCGAGCGCATCCATGAGCAGAGCCAGGTTGTGCAGGCAGGAGGCTGCGGCCGGATGACGCTCTCCCCCCGAGGCCCGCAGGACGGCCAGGCAATCGTTGAGCGCGGCCTCGGCCCCGGACAGATCGCCGCGCGCCTGCCGGACCATGGCCAAACCGTTCAGCACCGGGATCATGGCCGGATTGTTTTCGGTGAGGATTTCGCGTTGCAGGTCCAGACAGGCGGAAAAGGCCGCTTCGGCGCGGGCCAAATCTCCCCCCGCCTGATAGACCGTGGCCAGCCCTTCCAGATCGGCGGTGATGTCCGGATGACGATCGCCCTTGAGGGCAACATCCACGGTCATGGCCGCTTCCAGCAGTCCGGCGGCTTCCTGATGGCGCTGTCCGTAATAAAGTGTGAAACCGGCCTGATGCATGACCCGGTTGGCGGCGGCGGTATTCACGCCGAGGTCGGCGGCCGCGTCGCGGCAGGCCAGGACGTGGGGAAGAAGCCATTCCACAAGGGGCAGGTTCTGCGGATCGGCGTCGGGCAGGGACAAGTTCAGGGCGTAGATGGCCCGCCCGGCCCATTCGGCCGCCTGATCCCGGTCCATGGCCTCGCGCAGGGTTTCGCGCACATCCCTCGGCAGGGTGAAGACCTGGGCGTCCGGGTCGGCGACGACCAGCCCGCGCTCGATGAGCGGGGTCATCATGGCCGTGGCCGCAAAAAAAGCCGCGGCGGGGTTGACCAGCGCCGGGTTGTGCATGGTCCCCTCCACGGACAGGGCGAAATCGTAGGGCAGGGGCGCATCGGCCAGCATGGCGGCCATGTACAGGGATTCCGCCCCGCCCGGGGCCTCCCGTTCCACCTCCCGGACCAGGGCCATGACGGCCTCCCGGCTGCGGGCGTCGCTTGTCTCCGTCACGTGAAACTCCTTGTTGGCGGATCACGTTCTGACTATCCGCTTTATCCGGGAAATTCAAGGCGGGGCGCGAAAAAGGGCGTCGCCCGGACCGACCGGACGACGCCCCGCGTTGCGATGAAAAAAAGGACTAGCGCTTGATCGAAATGAGGGTGTTCAAAATCGAATCCGAAGTGGTGATGACCTTGGTATTGGCCTGGTATCCGCGCTGGGTCACGATCATATTGGAGAACTCCCTGGCCATGTCCACGTTGCTCTCTTCCAGGGTATTCTGATTAATGAGCCCCCGCCCACGGTCCCCGGCCGTGCCGAGAATGGCTTCGCCCGAGGCCTCGGTGGCAACGAAATTGGTGCCGCCGTCCCGCTGGAGCCCCCACGGGCTGTTGAACTTGTATACGGCCACCTGATACAATTCCTCGCTCTGCCCGTTGGAGAAGTGGCCGCTGAGCACACCCTCCTCGTCCACGCTGACGTAGTTGAGATACCCCCAGGAGTAGCCGTTCTGGAGACTGAACAGGGTGGAGGACGGCAGATCGTAGCTGGTGGTCACGCGGGCGTCGCGGTTCATGGAGTCCATCTCCGGAAGCAGGTCCGCGTTGGTCCCGATGTCGGCGGCCGATGTCACGGCCCCGCCCGACCAGGAGGCCGTGTCGGAGTTGATCCCGAAATCGTAGGAAATATTTCCGGTTCCGCCGTTGCTGGCGAACGTGTAGTTGAACTGCGCCAGGCCCTCCTCGCTGAATTCGGCCGGGACCCAGGCCGCCGGGTCCGTGCCGCCTTCTCCCGATGCGCTCGCGCGGTCCAGAGTGAAGGCCGACTGGTTGATCAGCGCGCCCCTGTCGTTGAAGGTCAAAACCCCCATCCCGGCCAGTCCGGCCGCGGAAGTGCCCTGAGCGGCCGACCCGTCCGAATCGCCCGGCATGGCGATGAGGTATTCCCAATAGGTGTAGCCGGGCACGGCGTTGGAAAGACCCGCCGTGGGCACCGGATCGAAATAGACGGTCATCTCGTGGCTGTTGCCGTTCTCGTCGAACACGTTCACGGCCGTGGAATACTGCGCCTGCGCATCGCCGAAGGGGGAGTCCGAACCGGTCCTGTTGGCGGAATACGCCCCGAGCATGGCGAAAAAGGGATTTTCCTCGTCGGATATCTGGCTCAAAGCCGAATGATCCAGCCGCGTGACGACCTCAACCGAAGAGGTGGCCAAAGGCGAGGACCTGACCACGCGGGCGGTCTGGCCGTCCACGGTCACGTCTTCGAAAGGCAGTTGCACGTCGGACACGCCGCCCGCCAACTGCCCGGTCTCCCGGTCATAGGCGAACCCTTGCAAACGGTATCCCTGGGCATTGACCAGATAGGCCTCGTTGTCGAAACGGAAATCTCCGGCGCGCGTATAATGGGACGCCCCGCGGATGGTCCCGGAAGGATCGTTGACGCCGAAGAAGCCCTCGCCAGAAATGGCCAGGTCCGTGGCCGTGGTGGTCCCGGACAAAGCGCCCTCGGTAAAATCGCCCCGGATGGACGACACGCCCACGCCCTTGCCCAACTGGCTGGTTCGGACCGAGCCGGATTCATACAGAGCGCCGCCCGAAGCCACCTGCTGGCTGATGAGATCGCCGAACAAGATGTCCGAGCGCTTGTAGCCGATGGTGCCGACGTTGGCCAGGTTGTTGGCCAGGACCTGCATTCCCTGGCTGTGGGCCACCACGCCGGTGGCTCCCACGTACATGCTGCTGAAACCCATACTTCCTCCGATTCGGCGCAGGCCGAACTCGCGGGAACCGCCGGAATACCCATTTCCCGGCAAGAAGTTCCCGATGCCTTCTCGATGGGATATACAGCAAGGGGTGTGCCAGCAGGAATCCGCCATGTTTTCAAGAGGAAAAGAGGAATGGAACGGCGGAACTTCCTGCCGCGCCAGCTTCGTCCGAACCTTGCCGCCGCAACCGGCTATTCGATGTTTCCCTTGCCAGATATCCCCGGCGCGAGTAGTCTTGCGCGACTTTAAGATCCAACCGACTTCAAACGAAACAATGGAGATATGGCAATGAAACGGATTCTTCCCCTGTTCCTCGTCGCGGCCCTGGTACTCGGCCTGAGCGCCTGCAACCAGGAACCGTCGGTCAAGATAGGCGTCGTGGACGAGGCTGCCGCCTTCAAGGACAACAAGCTGGCCACCGAGGCCATGGCCCACCTCCAGGAAATGGGCAAGCCTCTCCAGGCAAAGGCTGAGGCCGCCTACAAAGCCATGCAGGCCGAACAGACCGAAGAGAACGTGGCCGCCTACAAGTTGGCCATGGGCGAACTGCAAAACACCATGACCGCCGAACAGCAGCGCGTCGTGGGCCTGGTCGACGCCAAGTTCAACGAAGTCCTGGACAACTACCGCAAAGAAAAGGGACTGACCCTGATCCTGAGCAGGCAGGCCATAATCTCGTCCAGCGAAAGCGTGGACATCACCAAGGATATCGTGGCTGCCATGGACAAGGTGCAGGTTGACTTCACCCGTCCCGAAGCGCCCCAGGCCGAAACCCCGGCCCCGGAAGCCGCAACGGCTCCGGCCGAGGAACCCGCCAAGACCGCTCCCGAGGGCGGCGAGGCCACGAAATAGCCGGCCACCCGTTGACAAAAAAAGGCCTGTCCAATGCGGACAGGCCTTTTTTTTTGAACTATTCCGTTCGCTCCCTGCAAAAAAATCAGGGGTGAAAGCCGCTTCGCGGCAATTGTCGGGTGATTCCGCCTCCGGCGGGCAAGGGCTCGCACCCTTGCATCCCATGTATGCGCCTTCGGCGCGGGCTTACAGGTCTCAACAGCGGCTTGTGAAATCCTCCATGAGCGCCATGGCCTGATCCAGTTCCTCGATAAACATCCCGAGCCTTTTCCGCACACTGTCCAGATCGCCGTCCTGCGCTGCGAACTCCATCGCCAGGGCCAGCCTGCTTAACGCACCGGCGCGGACCACTCCGCACATCCCTTTCAATGAATGAGCCAGTTTGCCCGCCTTGTCCGTGTCATCCTCGGCCAGAGCCCTGGTCAACTCGGCCACACGTTTCGGGCAATCCTCGATGAAGGCTTCGACAAGGACGACGGCCAGTCCCCTGTCTTGGACAACGCTGTCCAGGAAATGATCCACATCGAACAAATCCTTCATTGTCCCCCCCCCTCTCGTTTTATATGGCCACTTTTAATACCATTCCGCATACAAATTGGGAAGAGGGGCCCACAACGGCAGAACGAAGAACGCCCCGACGCGGCTAGGGGCAGGTGCAAGGGCCTCCGGCCAGATGACGCCACCGGCCCCGATCGAAGACGAGCAGTATTTCCTGCATCGTCCGATTCCGGCAGTTGCGCAGACAATAACGGATCGGCTGCCTCAAAAAGCCCTCGGCCACCCGCCGGGACCGGAAGCCATTCGCTCGCACCCAAACGTCGGCCCCCGGATCGGCGGACCGAATCCGGCCGTAAGCGCCTTCGCCCCCGGAGTCTCCCTGCTGCGGAGCCGCTATGACCGTGGGCCGGGCAAGCGAGAGGAACCCGCGCCGTCCCAAAAAGGATAATCTTGAGCTGCCGCACACCAGGACGCCGCAATCCGCGTCTCCGTATCGAAAGACCAGCCCGTTCCCGGATATGGAAATGCGCCGGGCCGCCTGAAGCATGGCCGAAGCCGAGACCCGCAACGGCTCCGTCCTTATCTCCCGAGCTTCCACGCCATTCAGGCACATGACGGGATGCCGCGCTACCAGATGTTCCTCCAACCGCCCGGTCTGCCTGAACCAGCGTACCCGGATGTCGCCGCGCGCCAGCAGCCCCTCGGCCATAACGGCCAGAGCGAGCGTCATTCCAGCCTGTCTGGCCACCCGGCGCGTCGACGGAGCCAGCCCCTCGGCGCGATCGGCCAGCAGCCTGCCGCAAAGCACGGCGCACGCCGACAGGTCCTGCCCCCCCTTGCGGTCCAGAGCATCCAGGCACATTCGCACCAGGCCGTCGTTCCCGGCCGCTTCCCGGGAAGACAAAAGCATTCTCGACACGGCCGGAAACGTCTCCGCCGGAGAGAGCGGTCGCGGCTCGGCAGGCAGACGGCCCGTGCAGGCGGCCGCTCCGAGCAGCGCCAGCTCAGCGCACGCGCTCAACGGATGTCCCCCTTGAACCGGTGACATGGTGTTAGGCATGGGAAAGGACGCCTCCACCGGCACGGACCAGCCGCACCGGACGAACCAGTCCGGGAACCCGCCGTCGAAACCGCGGGCCGCTTCCGCCAGGGCGCGCAGGCTGTCAGGCAGCCAGTACTCACCCACCGGATAACCGCTCTCCATGAGTTCGAGAATGCCGCCAAGCCTCTCCGGCGACGCGGATGTGCACACCGCGACACGCAATTTGCCCACTCGCCTCTCGCGCAACATTCCGGACAGATCGCCTCGCAGAGTCCCGCCGTCGAAAAGATACGTTCCCCGACGGGTGGTCAGCAGGCAAGCATCCCCGCTGGATGCGGGGAGCATTCTGAATATCGTCAAATCCATTATTATCCTTGATAAAATTCTGACCACGCCTTCTGTTCGTCAACACTATATTGAAAGCGATATTCTATATCAAGAAATAATTTCACCCAAAAAAATAACGGCGCTCTAACCGCCCGAAAATACGGGCCGCTTTCTTGACGCCATCCGGCAATCACAGAGACGTTATTTTTTTATCATCTATGATATCAGCTTGTTACGACAAAAAGGCCTACGTCTTGCATCGAAAAAGCTTTGACGTTGACAAGATTTTTTTGGGTCATTATATGCCACAAACCAAAATCGACAACGGAGCACTCCCTATATGCGAATACTCTTCAACTACACCTTCACCCCGGTCCTTTGCGCGACCCTCGTGATCCTGGCGGTAGTCGTCGTCGTGAAACAACAGAAAATCGACGACCTGACACACCGCCTTGAGCTGGTCCAGAAGACCGCCGAGGCGCGCAGGATACTGGTCGAGGAGGCCCGCCTCCTCCAGAAGGCCAAAAACCGATCCCCGGTGCGTACGGTCACCGTGACCGCCTACAACCCCTCCACCGATCAATGCGACGAAGACCCGCTCATCGCGGCGTCCATGCGCAAGGTCCGCTCCGGCACCATCGCGGTGTCGCGCGACCTCTTCGATCAGGGATGGGTCTTCGGCCGCAAGGTCCGCATCGAAGGCTACGGCATCTTCGAAATCAACGACCTCATGAACAAGCGCTACCACCAGCGCATCGACATCTTCATGTGGGACGAATCCCGGGCCCGCGAGTTCGGGAGGAAGAACATCAAGGCCGCGCTCCTCGACATCTAGCCGACGGAACGCGAGAGAAAGGCCCCGCTCGATTGCTTCGAGCGGGGCCTTTCTCATGGGATTTCGCGTCATCCGAGCCCAAAGCGGGCTTCGGAGGACGTTCCCATCAATCCAGCCAGCCTATCTCCACGGGACGGCGGGTGGGAATTCGTTTGTAGCGGTACTTCGGATAGCCGAGCATCAGGGCGGCGTATACGCCATGCCCTTCGGGAATGCCCAGCTCGCGGCGGATGTTGCAACATCCTTCGGCCACCTCCATCAGGAAGCCCGCCCAGCAGGCCCCCAGGCCATGGGCATGGGCGGCCAGCTCAAGGTAGGCGGCGGCCAGGGCGCAGTCCTCGGCCGGGTTGAAGCCGTCTTCGGGCGCATGGGCCACGGCCACATGGGGAGCGCCGTGGAGTATCTTGTCCACGCCGCGCGCCCAGTTCTTGACCACGCCGGGCATAATCGAGTTGGTGGCCATGTAGTCCACGGTCATGCCCGCCAGGCGGCGGGTGGCCTCGGGCGTGCGGGTGACGATCCACCGCGCGGGCTGGCCGTTCTTGGCGCTGGGCGCGAACCCGGAGACGGAAAAAAGATGCTCGAGGACCTCCCCGGGCACGACCTTGTCCTTATAGGTACGCACCGAGCGACGCCCGCTGAGGAACTGGTCCGCCTGTTCGGGCGTCATCTTGAGCTCACGGTCGAGCGGTGCGCATTGGGCCGGGGACAGCCCGGCGGTCACGGGCATCTCGGGCAGCGTTACGGCCCCCACAGGACAGACGGCCACGCAGTGGCCGCAGTTGATGCAGGTTTTTTTGGCGGCGGGGCGAAGCTTGGGAAAGCCCTCGCGGTCCTCGACGATAAGGTCGAAGGGACACTCGTCCAGACACGCGCCGCAGCGCTTGCAGATATCCTTGTCGGCAAACATGATTGCTCCTCGAAGGGGCTTGCCCGGCGAACCGGGAGGAAAGGGAAGGCGGGCTACTTTTTCGCCGCCGCGGCAATGGCCGGAATGGCCTCGTACATGACCCCGCGAAGGGCCTCGGCCAGGATGTCGGCCTCGGTGGAATATCCGGGCACGACCACGTTCTCCACCTCGCTGGTGTACTTCTCCGAATGGACGATATTGCCGCTCCGGGACACCACTATTCTGACCGACACGCGGCCCTTGTAGGTGGTCATGCCGGTCTGATCCAAGGCCAGGTCGAGGACCTCGCCGGTAACGACCAGGTCATCGGCTGGAGTGAGCGCGGTGGCCCGATACCGGGCCTTGCACCCGGCGTTCTCCAACTCGTCGAACAGGGCCCAGCCTACCCAGTCGGCCACATCGGACAGGGTCGTGATGGCCTCCTTGTCGGCGGTCTTGCCCAGCACGGTTGCAGGCCGCTTGTCCTCGAAACGGAAAACCGTCACTTCGCCCGAACACGGAGAGTCCGTGCTGATGAGCGCGTATTTCAGTTTGATGGCGTTGCCAGCGGCACATCCCCCGGTCAGCAGGGCCAGAGCCAGGGCCGCGAGCGGCAGCCATTTCATATATGTCTTCATTGAATTGTCTCCGTCAGATTTCATCGCCCTTGGCGGGCGGTTCCCCGGCTTCCCGAGGCTTGTTGTCCAATTCGGATTCCATCTTGTCCAGGAGCTTGCGGGTCAACGCCATGAGCCGGTCGAGATTTTCGCTCACAAAGGACTTGGCCTTGGCGTCCAGCTCCTCGTCCGAAGGAGCCGCGCCGGGGACTGCGCCCTCGCGGTCCGTATCCCCGCCCTGCCCACTTTCAAGCAGCGCGCGAATGGCGTCGAGGTTCCGGCGCACCTGGGCAAGCTCCTCGCGAAACGCCTTGTCGCGCGTTCCGGCTTCCTCCTTGAGGGTTCGGACCTCGGCTTCCAAAGCGTCGAGCCGACCGGCATCCGGGCCGGGGCCGCCGCAGGCGGACAGGAACAAAACAAGGGCGAGTGCCGCGAATCGTTTCATGAGCGCCTCCTTCGCTTGCCCTGCGATACCACAACCCCCATCGGGCTGACAATGCGCAAGCGGCCCTGCGGCCGTGCGCGATGCCGCCGCCGTCTTGCGTTTCGCCCATAAATCCGTACAATGCGTCCATTCTGGATGCTTCCATATCCTATGCCAGAGAGAGAATACCGGCCATGAACAAACTGTTCGCCCTGACACTGCTGATCGTCCTGATGATCGCGGCCGCGCCCGCCGCCGCTTCCGACTACGTCCAGACTCCTCGCCCGGACGGCTTCCGGGGACTGGCCTGGGGAACGCCCCTGTCCGAGATCGTGGACCTCGTCCCGGTGCAGGAGCCGGGCTTCAAGAATACCTATTTCAGGCGCGACGAGGCCAAGACCTTCGGCAAGGCCGAAATCATGTCCGTCGCCTACTATTTTCACGCCGACAAGCTCTACCGGGTGGGCATCGCCTTCAAGGGGCGGGTCAACCAGTTCTTCCTCAAGGACATGCTCATGCAGCGTTACGGCGCCGGACGGGGCATAGGCTTCCGCTACGGCTGGATGTGGCCCGACTTCTCCATCGAATTGAATTACGACAACGACAAGGACACCGGCAGCCTCTACTACACCTTCGAAGGCGCCCAGAAATAACCGCGCCCGGCCGAGCATGACCATGGACCGTAACGCCACTCCCGGAATCAGAACGCGCTACAAGGTCCTTTACCTCGCGGGTGCACTGGCCCTGACCGCGCTTCTGTGCGTCCATGTCGGCGTCGTCTTCGCCATGCGCGCCGATCCGGGCGGGGCCCACGACAACCTCATATTCCTCTCCGGGCTTTGCGCGGCGGCCGGGATTCTGGTGCTCGCGGCCCAGGCCCTGCTCATGATGAAGCGAATCATCCCCATCCTGGGCCGGGATGCAGCCAGGGCCGACGAACTGGCCGCGGAACTGGAACGGCTGACGGTCCTCGATCCCCTGACCCGCGCCTACAACCGGGCCAAGTTCGAAGAGGTCGCCACCAGGGAGCTGGGCCACGTCCGACGGTACGGCCCGGACCTGTCCGGCATCATTTTCGATGTGGACGGCCTCCGGGAGATCAACCAGATCCATGGAGACCGCGCCGGGGACCGCGTCCTGGCCGATCTTGCCCGCGGCCTCGACGCCCAGCTCCGCTCCAACGACTTTCTCTTCCGCTGGCACGGCGGCAAATTCATCGTCCTCTGCCCTTACACCGACATCGACAAGGCGGCCGTCGTGGCCGAAAAAATTCATGTTTTCGCGGGGCACAAGCTCTTCGGCGGGAAAATACGCCTGTCCATCTCGCTCGGCGTGGCCCAGGCCGAGGAGGACGACACGGCGGAATCCTTCCGGCAACGCCTCCAATCGGGCCTGACCGCGGCCAAGAACGGCGGCCGCAACCAGGTGGCCGTATCCCGGCCCTTGATTCCGGCGCGCTGATCGCCCGCGCGCGAAAATCGCGTCGACACTTTGGAAACAATAATTGTATGCCGTTTCCTTTTTCCCCATTCTCGCGCTATATGAAGGATGCGATCGCCAGACACTTCGAACAGGACAACCGCGACGATGCCGAAGGATAAGACCCCACACTACCTGAGATTCGCCCCGATCCGCATCCTGTTGCCCTCGGTGATCATGCTTCTGCTCATCGCGGGGTCCGTCTTCCTGTATCTGCTCCCCTCCATGGAAAAGGCCCTGCTGGAGGCCGAAAAGGAAAAGGTCGTCGAGATCACCGATACGCTGGTCGACGCGCTGGCGCATCTTGACGGCATGGCCGCCCACGGCGAGATCTCCCGGGACTACGCCAAGCGGCTCGGCGCGGAGATCGTCAAGAACACCCGCTACGGCCCCGATTCCAATGATTATTTCTGGATCACCGACCTGACCCCGCGCATGATAATGCACCCCTACAGGCCGGACCTGGACGGCCTGGACCTGACCGACTACCGGGACCAGGAGGGCAAGCGGGTGTTCATGGAGTTCATCCGCGCCGCCCGCAAGGGCGGGGACGCCTTTGTCGAGTACCATTGGCAATGGCAGGACCACCCCGAGCGCATCGCCCGAAAGCTCTCCCACATCCGTCTGTTCGAACCATGGGGCTGGATTATCGGCACCGGACTGTACGTGGACGACGTGCGAGCCGAAATCAACGAATACCGCGACGACGTCGCCCTCATCTTCCTAGCCGTCCTGCTCATCATCTCACTGCTCTCCCTGTACATCATCCGCCAATCGGGCATCACGGAAAAGAAGAAGACGCAGATCCAGGGCCAGCGGGAAAAGCTCGTGCGCGTCCTCCAGGAGAGCGAGGAACGCTACCGGACCATCGCGGACTTCGGCTACGACTGGGAATTGTGGATCGGCACGGATAATGCCATCCACTATTGCTCGCCCGCCTGCCAACGAATCACCGGCTATCCGCCCGAACGATTCTTCGAAGCGCCGTCCCTGGTCAGAGAAATCGTCATCGAGGACGACCGTGACGCCTGGGACGCCTATCTGATCGAGGCCAACTCCGACAGGGGAGACACCCTGGACTTCCGCATCCGGACGGCCGACGGCAGCAACCGCTGGCTCGGCGCGGTCGGCCGCGCGGTATCGGGCATCGGAGGCAAGCCGCTCGGAATGCGGCTGAGCTTCCGCGACATCACCGAACGCAAGAACATGGAGGAGCAGCTCAGGCATCAGGCCCTGCACGACCCTTTGACCAACCTGGCCAACCGGACCCTGTGCCTGGACCGCCTCGCGCAGGCGATGCGCCGGGCAAAACGGCGGGAAAACTACTTCTTCGCCGTGGTATTTCTCGATCTCGACCGATTCAAGATTATCAACGACTCCCTGGGCCACAGCTTCGGCGACATGGTCCTGAGCGAAACGGCCAGCCGGCTGGGGGGAGAGATGCGCGGCCTGGACACGGTCTCCCGGTTCGGCGGAGACGAATTCGTCCTGCTCCTGGACGAGCTGTCCAGCCCGGCCGAGGCCATCCGCATCATCAAACGCGTGCGCCAACGCCTGTCCGAGCCGTTCCGTCTGAACGGAAACGAGGTCCAGACCTCGGCCAGCTTCGGCATCGTCCTGAGTCCCGTCGGAGACCGCAAGGCCGCCGACGTGCTGCAACACGCCAACATCGCCATGCACTGCGCCAAGGAGGCCGGGCGCAACCGCTTCAAGGTCTTCACCGAGCGGATGCTCGAAACCGCCGTGGACCAGATGACCCTCGAAACAGACATGCGCCGCGGGCTGGCGGACGACGAATTCTACGTGGTCTACCAGCCGATCATGGACCTGGACGGGTCGGACGTCATCGGCTTCGAGGCCCTGGCCCGATGGGAACATCCCGAACGGGGCGCCATCCCGCCCGCGGAGTTCATTCCCAAGGCCGAGGAATCCGGGCTCATCGTCCAGTTGGGTGAACGGGTTCTTCAGCAGGCCCTGCGGACCCTGGCCGGATGGCGCAACGAAACAGACGGCGTGGACGACATCTTCATATCCGTAAATTTGTCCAGCAAGCAGTTCTCCCGCATCGAACTGGACAAGATCGTGGTCGCGCTGCTCGCCAAGTACGGAATCCCGCCCTCCTGCCTGAGGCTTGAAATCACCGAATCCTCCATCATGAAGAACCCGGAGTCGTCCCTGCGCATCCTCAACCGGCTGAGGGACGCCGGGGTGCGCTTCTCCATCGACGACTTCGGCACGGGCTATTCCTCCCTGGCTCAGCTCCAGCAACTGCCCGTGGATACCCTCAAGGTGGACCGGACCTTCATCGCGCGCATGAGAAAGGACCCGGAGGACATGGAAATCGTCAAAGCGGTCATCGCCCTGGGCCGCTCGCTGGACCTCGACGTCATTGCCGAGGGAGTGGAAAGCCCGGAACAAATCTGCCTGCTCCTCGACCTGAACTGCAACCGCGTCCAGGGATTCTACTTCCATGAGCCCATGAGCGCGGCCAAGGCCAGGGAACTTCTCAAACTGCGCAACGGCGATACGGCGGAACGGACCAGGGAAAAGCTGCAAGCGGCGCGCCTGACCTGCCCCCGGAAAAAGAACGGCTGATCCGGCACGCGAAAAAGCCCCGCGCGACATAGTCGTGCGGGGCTTTTTCGCGTTTTCGAAACGAATGGGGACGTGGATGGAGGCCTCTACTCGGCTCCGCCATCCTTCTTCGGCCCGTATTTCTCCACGAACCAGCGCACTTGGCGGCAGACGCCCATGAGCAGGTTGAACTCGTTGCGCTTGAGGTTGACCTTGCTGAAGAAGCGGCGCACCGGAAGCATCCAGTAGTCCGGATTGTCGTTCTTGAGGAAGTCGATGGCCAGAAGGGTGTCCTGGAGGTTGGAGAACAGGGCTTCCTGTTCGCGTACCGTGGTGGGACGCTCCTCGGGCGGGCCGCCAGGAACGAAAGGATGATCCAGTGAACGCTTGAAGCATTCATACAGGACCACCAACACGGCCTGGGCCAGGTTCAGGGAGGTGCCGTCGCGGCTGGTCGGAATGGTCATCAGCCCGGAGCAGATGGACGTCTCCTCATTGGTCAGTCCCTTGTCCTCGGGGCCGAAAACGACGGCGACCTTGCCGCCTTCGCGCAACCGTTCGTCCACGACGTTCGCCAGCGTGTCCGGGTTCATTATCCCCTTACGCCATCCGCCGGTGCGGGCGGTGGTCCCGAAAATCGCGGTGCAGCCGTCCACGGCCTGTGCCAGGGTGTCCACGATGCGCGCGGACTCCAGGATATGCCGGGCGTGGGCCGTGGCCAGGGGCAGGGCCTTGTCCATGTCGAAATTGTACGGATCGACCACCACCAGCTCGGACACCCCCATATTGAGGCAGGCGCGAGCCGCGGAGCCGATGTTCTCCGGATATTTGGGACGGAACAGAACCACCACGAGATTGTCGAGCATGGGAACCCTCCTTGGGCGTTGACGACGACGCATGTACCACACAGCCGGGTGATGTCAAAAGCCGTCTTTCGCGCATTTCCCGCCGGGACACATCCTGATTCCCTCTTCTGCGATTATAAAAACCGATTATATAAAAGATAATTAATTCAGGCAGTGGGACCCATGTTGTCGGAGAATTGCGTTGAAATAATCGCCATTCTGTGCGACAACTCGGATACCGAGTGGAATAGTCTTCCTCTCGGGGGTGTGTTTTACCGCCCGTGCAATGCGGGACAGGTAGAAAAAGTTGCGGTCCATATTAACTTCTGTGGTTCCCTAGGAGGAAACATGAAACGGATTTACATCCTGGCCTTAGCTCTTGCCGTAGTTTTCGGCATGTCTTTCAGTGCGCACGCCAAAAAACGTTACGTCTTCGGCGGCGGTCCGGCCGGCGGCACCTTCCAGATCGTCGCCAACGCCATCCAGGTCTTCGGCCCCATCAAGGACAACCCCAATTTTTCCATCAAGGCCCAGTCCTCCGGCGGCTCCACCGAAAACCTGCGCACGGTCAACGCCGGCCGCTGTGCGTTCGGCACCGTGTACGCGGGCGAAGTCTACCTCGGCCGCAACGGCAAGCTGACCGGCGATCCGAACAAGTATGAGAACGTCCTGGCCGTGGGCTACCTCTACGGCGCGCCCGCCCAGTTGGTCATCCGCAAAGGCTCCGGCATCAAGTCGGCCAAGGACCTGGCCGGGAAGAAGGTCGGCGTCGGCAACGCCGGTTCCGGCGCGTTCGCCAACTGCGAGCGGTTCTTCACCCATCTGGGCATCTGGGACAAGATCGAGCGCAACGCCATGGGCTACAACGACGCCGCCCAGGCCTTCGGCAACGAACAGCTCGACGCCTTCTGGCTTCTCACCGCCTTCCCGTCCGGGGCCGTCATCATGGCCGCCCAGACCAACGACATCGACCTGGTCGACGTCGGGGCCGACGCCGAGAACTCCGGCTACTTCAAGGCCTATCCCTACTTCGGCAAGCTGACCATCCCGGCGGGCACATACCGCGGGGTGGATCGCGACACTCCCTCCTTCTTCGATTCCGCGCTGCTGGTAGCCAATGCCGACGTGCCCGCCGAGGACGTGTACGCGCTCCTCAAGGCCGTCTGGTCCGAGGAAGGCCTCAAGCACATGGTCGGCCAGAAGAAGACCTTCAAGGCCATGAGCATGGCCGACGGACTCAAGGGCATCAACCCGGCCGCGACTCCCCTGCATCCGGGCGCGGTGAAGTTCTGGAAGGAAATGGGCGTCCTGAAGTAGGCCCCCGCTCCCGACAACGTGTGCGGGCGGGCCCAAGGTCCGCCCGCGCAGCGCGTTCCCGGCGGCCCGGGCCACGTCCGCCGGGAACACGCGCACAGCCCCGATCCGCCCCGCCCGGCCGAACGGCCGGTCTCCCTTCACGGGCGCCCGGCACGCGGTCGGCCCTGGTGGCGCGGCACATTCTCCAACCGCTGCCCCGCAGCCGAGAGCGCGCTACAATGTACGAGAAATTAAACAGATACGAGAGATTCCTCTTCGACTTCCTGTCGGTCTCGATGGTCCTCTTCTACTCCTGGTCGGCCATCTTCGAACCGGCGGCAACCCAGTACCACCGGGGCATTTACGTAATCATCACGTACATGCTCGTCTTCCTGATCTACAAGTCCAGGAGCCGCCTCATGCGGCTGCTGGACTACCTGTTCATGGTGGCCTCGCTGGTCTCCGTGGGCTACTGGATATTGAACTTCGAAGCCATCAACTACCGGACCGGCATTGAAAACGACATGGACAAGGCCATGGCCATGATAGGCGTCCTGCTCGGCATAGAGCTGGCCCGCCGTGTGGTCGGCAACGTCTTCGTCATCATCGGCGTCATCATGATCCTCTTCGGCATGTACGGCGCACACATGCCCGAGCTCATCGCCCACGCCGGGGCGAGCTTCCCGGACCTGTGCACCTCGATATTCTACCGCTCGGACGGGGTGTTCGGCATCATGGCCAACGTGCTGGCCACCTACATCATCCTGTTCGTGCTCTTCGGAGCGTTCCTGGAAAAATGCGGGGCGCAGCGGTTCTTCATCGACTTCCCCCTGGCCGCCGTGGGCCACAAGGTGGGCGGCCCGGCCAAGGTCTCGGTCATAGCCTCCGGCCTGTTCGGGTCCATCTCCGGCTCGGCCATCGCCAACACCGTGTCCACCGGCACCTTCACCATCCCGATGATGAAGAAGGCCGGATTCAAGCCGCATGTGGCGGGCGGCATCGAGCCTGCGGCCTCCATCGGCGGCATGTTCATGCCCCCGATCATGGGCGCGGGCGGGTTCATCATGGCCGAAATGACCGGCCTGCCCTACTCCCACATCATGCTTGTGGCCCTCTTCCCGGCCATCATGTACTTCTTCTCGGTCTTCGTCATGGTCCACTACGAAGCCCGCAAAAACAACATCGTGGGCGAGCGGTACAAGCTCGGGGCCATGGAGATCCTGCGCAAGGAATGGCTCTACACCCTGCCGCTCATCCTCATCACCATCTTCATGCTCGCAGGGTACTCCCCCGGCTACTCCGCCATCGTCGGGCTGGCCGCGTGCATCGGCCTGTCGTTCAAAGACGAAGGGGAGCGGATCGACCCGACCCTGCTCCTCATCATGACCTTCATGGTCCTCTGCCCGTGGGTAATCAAACTCATCGGCAAGGCCGCGGGGCCCGAGGCGGCCGCAGCGGTCAGGCCGTTCCTGTCCGGCCGCATCCTGCTCCTGTACGGACTCATCGCGGCGGCGGCGGTCTACGCCTGGCGCAGGCAGACCGTGGCAGGTCTCAAAAACGAACTCGGGGCCTTTGTCGTCGCGTCGCGCTACGGGACCATCAACTCCCTCAAGATCGGAGCCACGGTGGGCGTCATCGGCGTCATCATCGGCGTGCTGACATACTCCGGGCTCGTCCTGACGTTTGCGGACATCGTCATCGAACTGGCCCACGGCAACCTGATCCTGACCATCCTGCTCGTGGCCCTCGCCTCCCTGGTGCTCGGCATGGGCGTTCCCGTCACCGCCGCCTACCTGATTACGGCAGTGGTCGCGGTCCCGGCCCTGACCCATCTCGGAGTCAATGAAGTGGCCGCGCACATGATCGTCTACTGGCTCTCCCAGGATTCCAACATCACCCCGCCGGTCTGCATCGCAGCCTTCGCCGGAGCGACCATCGCCGGGGCAAACATGTGGCGTACCGCCTTCACCTCGTTCAAATTCGCCAAATTCCTCTACCTCGCCCCGTTCCTCTTCGCCTACGTCCCGGCATTCTCCCTGAACGCGCCCACCCGCGACATCATCATCTGGTTCGCCATCATCGCAGCGATGGTGTTCGCCTACGCATGGTTCCTTAGCTTCATCTGGGTCAAACCCCTCAAACGCATCCTCGGCATGGCCACGGCCTGATCCGGCGGCAAGGCAACGCATAACGAAAGGGGCGGTCAACCGCCCCTTTTTTTAGGGGGAATCATACCGTTGCTCCATGAAGAAAGAAATCAGGGATGAAAGCCGCTTCGCGGCAATTGTCGGATGATTTCGCCCCCGGCGGGCAAGGGCTCGCCCCCTTGCATCCCCTGTATGCGCCTTCGGCGCGGACTTTTTCGTTCCGCGACGTTCCGCGGCGAAACACGGCATGGAGACCGGGGATAATTCACGCGCAATATTATAATATTCGAATGCGAAGCGGACACGCGTTGTCTTCGGTGCAGTGGTATGGCAAAAAACGGGCTGTCCGGGTTGGTGCCGCATGGGGCGGCGCATCCCACCCACCGACCGGAGGCCCGATGCCGCGTTTCGTCCACATCCTGCTCCTTCTTTGCTGCCTGGGCTTTTCCCCTGTAGCGGGCTGCATGTCGGAAACCGAAAACGGCCCCGAAGCGCCCAAAACAACGACGCGAACCCTGACCTTCTACGGCGGCCCGCGCGGCGGCACCTTCAACCACTTCGCCAACAAGATGGCGACAGTCATATCCCACGACGCGCCCGGCCTGAGCGTCCTGACAAAACCGTCCGGCGGCTCCGTGGAAAACCTCCTCGCCCTGTGCTCGGGGAAAGCGGACATGGCCCTGGTCAACGCGGGCGACGCGTTCCTTGGACGCACCGGCAAGCTGCGCTGCACCAACAAGAAATTCGCCGATGTCCAGGCCATCTCCTTTCTCTACGAAACCCCGGCGCAACTCGTGGTGCGCATGGACTCCGGCATACGTTCGGTCCTGGACCTCCGGGGCAAGACCATCGCCGTGGGCAACCCCGGCTCGGGCGCGGCCCTGTCCGCCGAGCGGTTCTTCCGCCATCTCAAGCTCTGGACCAACTTCAACCACCTGCCGACAGGCTACGCCGAAGCCGCCGAAGGCTTCGCCCGAGGCGAGGTGGATGGGTTCTGGGCCCTGGCGGGCTATCCCAACGCCTCGGTCATGGAGGCTGCCGCGCAAACGCCCGTCCGCATCCTGAACCTGCACGAGCCCGCCATGGCCTCCGGCTTCTACCAGCTCTATCCGTTCTACTCGCGGGCCTCCATCCCGGCGCACACCTACCATGGCCAGATCGACGCCGTGGCCACCTTCCAGGACGCCGCCCTGTGGTGCGCCCGCTCCGGCCTGGACGGGCACGCCGTATACGACGGCCTCAAAGCGGTTTTCAGCGACAAACGGCTTGAAGAACTGCGGCGCTTCCACGGCGCGGCCGCTGACATGAGCCTGCAAAACGGCATCCGCAACCTGTCCATCCCCCTGCACCCCGGCGCGCTCCGCTTCTGGTCCGAGCACAAGCTGGACATTCCGCCCATCCTCATGCCGTAGCTCCCGGCCCCTCCGGAGCGGGACCGCCTCCGCCAGGTTCAACCCCGCCCGGGCCGATACTGCTTGACGGAAAGCGAAAAACCTCTTTAGGACATTGGACAAACTGTAAATTTCAGGAGGTTGAATTTATGGCATTGTTCACGAAGGAAGAAGCTCTCGACTATCACTCCGCCAAACGAAAGGGCAAACTGGAGGTCATCTCCATCAAGCCGTGCAGGAACCAGAAAGACCTGTCCATGGCATACAGCCCCGGCGTCGCAGAGGCCTGCCGCGCCATCCATGCGGATACCGAAAAGGTCTACGATTACACCAACAAAGGCAACCTGGTGGCAGTTGTCTCCAACGGCACCGCCGTGCTCGGCCTGGGCAACATCGGCCCCGAAGCGGGCAAGCCGGTCATGGAAGGCAAGGGCGTTCTGTTCAAGATTTTCTCCGATATCGACGTCTACGACCTGAACATCAACGCCAAGACCCCCGACGAAGTGGTCGCGTTCTGCAAATGCCTGGAGCCTACCTTCGGCGGCATCAACCTCGAAGACATCAAGGCCCCGGAATGTTTCGAGATCGAAACCCGCCTCAAGGCGGAAATGGGCATCCCCGTCTTCCACGACGACCAACACGGCACCGCCATCATCTCGGCGGCAGGCATCATCAACGCCCTGGACATCTCCGGCAAGAAGATCGACGAAATCAAAATCGTGGTCTCGGGCGCGGGCGCGGCCGCCATCGCCTGCTCCAACCTCTACGTGCACATGGGCGTCAGGCGCGAAAACATCTTCATGTTCGATTCGCGCGGCCTGATCCACGCCGGACGCACCGACCTCAACGAATTCAAGCGCGCATACGCCCAGGCCGAGGACAAGGGCTCCCTGGCCGACTGCATGGTCGGAGCCGACATGTTCCTGGGCCTCTCGGTCAAGGACGCCATCAACCAGGACATGGTCAAGACCATGGCCCAAAACGCCATCATCTTCGCCTGCGCCAACCCCGATCCCGAAATCCCCTATCCTGACGTCAAGGAAGTTCGCCCCGACATCATCATGGGCACCGGCCGGTCCGATTTCCCCAACCAGGTGAACAACGTGCTCGGCTTCCCGTTCATATTCCGGGGCGCGCTCGACTGCCGCGCCACCACCATCAACGAGGAAATGAAGCTCGCCGCCGCCAACGCCCTGGCGCGCCTGGCCAAGGAGCCGGTCTCCAAGGAAATCTGCGAGGCCTTCGGCGTGGACAAGCTCGAATACGGCATCGACTACATCATCCCCAAGCCGCTGGACCCGCGCGTCCTGACCTGGCTCGCCCCGGCCGTGGCCAAGGCCGCCATGGACACCGGCGTGGCCCAGGTCGAACTCGACCTCGCCCAGTACGCCAAGGACCTGGAAGCCCGCATGGCCGCCTCCAAGGCACGCACCAAGCTGGTGGTCGACTCCTTCGGCTACGACATCTAGGCCCCGCCCTGATCGAAACGAACCGCCCCGCTCCGAGACTCGGAGCGGGGCTTTTTCTTGGAGAGGGTATCCCGGTGGCTCCCTGAAGAGGGAAATCAGGTGTTGAAAGCCGCTTCGCGGCGATAGTCGGATGATTTCGCCTCCGGCGGGCAAGGGCTCGCACCCTTGCATCCCCTATGTGCGCCTTCGGCGCGGGCTTATTCCACTCCGCGGCGTTCCAACTCGAAAGCGGAAAGTTAAATATAGAGGTTCATTTTTTTTGGGGGGGACTATCCTTTGACTCCTTGGATGCGTAAAATCAGGTGTTGAAAGCCGCTTCGCGGCGATAGTCGGATGACTTCGCCTCCGGCGGGCAAGGGCTCGCCCCCTTGCATCCCCTATGTGCGCCTTCGGCACGGACTTATTCGCGAGGTTGCAAACGTATCCGCAACAGCGGCGTTCAAGAGCCGCGCATCCATCGCGTTGCCTGCGCGGCCTATGTCGTCTATGCTTGAACCCATGGACGAAACAACCCTCGACGAACTGCGCGAACTGGCCGAAAAAAAAGGCATCGATCCGGAGCGACTGCTGGAAATTGCCCGGGCCGACGGGCTGCCCGAAGAGCTCGGCGCGGCCATGGCCGATGTGCTCGGTGACCTGACGATTTTCGGCCTGGCCCTGGAAGAAAAGGACAAATAAACGTGCCCCGGCTGTTCATCGGCATCGGATTACCGGACATTTATCGACAATCACTCAGCCCTCTCATAGAGGACGTTTCAGGACTTACCGATGCCAGCGTGAACTGGTCCAAACTCTCCTCTTGGCACCTGACCCTGAAGTTTCTCGGCGAGACGGACGAGGCACATATTCCGGCCATCCGGCACGCCCTGGCCGCCGTGGATTTCACCGCCTTCACCATGCGGGCCGGAGGCGCGGGCGCGTTTCCCGACGCCGGACGCCCCAAGGTTCTCTGGCTCGGCTTGACCGAAGGCCGCGAACAATGCGCGGCCCTGGCCCGATCCATCGAGGACGCGCTGGCCGCCATCGGCGTACCCCGCGAAAAAAAGCCTTTCCGCCCGCACCTGACGCTCGGCAGAGTGCGCAAGCCCGGCCCCGGCGATTGGAAAACGCTCCTCGACCATGCCGCCGCTACGAACTGGCCAGCCTTCCCCGTAAACGAATTCATTCTCTGGCAAAGTGTCCTCGACCCTGCCGGAGCCATCCACACGCCCCTGGTTCGGTATCCGCTGGGATAGGAATGCCTCCGGCGGCCAGGGGGAAAGGGGAGAGAGGGCACCCTTTGAAAAGGGTTTCCCTCTCTCCCCTTTCCCCCTGGACTCCCTATCCCCTCTCTCCCTCCGAAACTTTTTGTATGCGCATCCGCGCGGGTGCGGGTACGCGAAAAGATAAACCTCTGCCCGAAACAACTTTCGAGCTAGATTGTTTTTTTTAGACGGGAAAAGAATTAACTCGCCGCCAACCCCGCGAAGCGGCGACAAAAAGTTTAGGAAAGGAAGGGGTTGGGGGTCCGGGGGAAGGGGAAGGAAAACCCTCTTCAAAGGGTTTTCCTTCCCCTTCCCCCGGCCGCCGGAGGCGCCCTAAACGTCGATTTCGACGCCGATGGGGCAGTGATCGGACCCGAGGATGTCGGGTTCGATCCAGGCGCGGACGACGCGGTCCTTCAGTTCTTCGGAGACGAAGAAGTAGTCGATGCGCCACCCGGCGTTGTTTTTGCGGGCGTTGAAGCGGTAGGACCACCAGGAGTAGTGGTCCGGGCCGTCTTCAAAGAGGCGGAAGGTGTCCACGTATCCGGCGTCGATGAACTTGTCGATCCAGGCGCGCTCCACGGGCAGAAAGCCGGAGCGTTCGCTGTTGGCCTTGGGATTTTTGAGGTCGATTTCCCTATGGGCGGTGTTGAAATCGCCGCCGACCACGATGGGCTTGGTCTTGCGCAGGCTTTCGGCGTGGTCGAGAAAGGCGTCGTAGAAGCCCATCTTGAAATCCAGACGCTCGTCGGACATCTGCCCGTTGGGGAAATAGATGTTGAAGAGATGGAAGTCCGGATATTCGAGATGGAGCACCCGGCCCTCGTCTCGGAAGCGGTCATCGGGCAGGCCCGTGTCCCAGGCGAGGGGTTCGGGGTTGGCGAAGCAGGCCACGCCGGAATAGCCCTTCTTTTTCTTGGACCAGTTCCAATAATGGTTGGAAAAGGAGTCCGGTTCGCGCTCTTCGGAAGAAAGTTGTTCGGGATGGACCTTGGTCTCCTGAAGCATGACCACATCCCCGCCGCAGCCGTCCAGCCAGTCGCGGAAGTCCTTTTTGAGCACGGCCCGGTAGCCGTTGACGTTCCATGAATAAATAATCATCGCGTCTCCTGGGAAAAAGGAGGGGGAACCGGCTGGGCCGATTCCCCCTTCATGCCGCATTTGCGGCGAAAACTACTGCTCGTTGGGGGTGCTGATCTTGATCATGACCAGTGCGGCGATGGTCAGGAACAGTCCCAGGAAAAACCAGAAGAAACCCATCATGTTCGCATCCTCCACAAATTTAAACCATTGTGCATACGCCCATAACAAAAACTTCGGCGGATGGAAAGGGATAGCGGCCCGGAAACGACTTCCCGGGCCGCCTGTTTTCGCTGACGGGGAGCGGCCGCTTACGGCTCGATGGTGGAACCGAGCACCTTGAGAAACTCGCGCATCCATTCGGGATGGGCTGGCCAGGCCGGTGCGGTGACGATATTGCCGTCGGCGCAGGCGTTTGAGGCCGTGGCGTTGACCGGGCACCACGAGGCTCCCGCCGCGTCGATATCCGGCTTGACCGCCGGGTAGGCAGTGCAGGTCTTGCCCTTTATGACGTCGGCCGCGGTGAGCAGTTGCGGGCCGTGGCAGATGGCGGCGATGGGCTTTCCCGCCTCGGCGAAGTGGCGCACGCACTGGATGACATCCGGATTGAGGCGCAGGTATTCCGGGGCGCGCCCGCCGGGGAGGACTAGGGCGTCGTAATCCTCGGCCCTGATTTCTTCAAAGGCGGCGGTGATCCCGAAATTGTGTCCCGGTTTCTCGGAATAGGTTTGATGGCCCTCGAAATCATGCACGGCGGTCGCCACAGACTCGCCCGCCTTCTTGCCTGGGCACACGGCGTCGACATGGTGGCCGACCATCAGGAGCATCTGAAAGGGAACCATGGCTTCGTAGTCTTCGACAAAGTCGCCGACCAGCATCAGTATTTTCTTGGCTGCCATTTGCTTCCTCCAAGGTAGAGTTTTTCGGATTGTAAAAATCATATCCCCACCCGTTTTTTTGTCAACACGGTCAGGTGACAATCCGCGCCCCTTGCCGTAGAACCGGCGCATGAACCGATTCGATGCTGTTATTCTCGGGGCCGGGGCCTCTGGCCTGTGGTGCGCCATGACCGCCGGGGCGCGCGGGCGCAACGTCGCCGTGATCGACCACGGGACCAAGGCCGCCCGCAAGGTGCGCATTTCCGGCGGGGGCAAGTGCAACTTCACCAACCTGAACGCCTCGCCCGCGCACTACCTTTGCGCCAATCCCCACTTTGTCAAATCCGCCCTGGCCCGGCTTTCGCCGTGGGACGTGGTCGGATTCCTGGGCGAGCACGGGATTACCTTCGAGGAACGCGATCACGGCCAGCTCTTCACCCTGGAAGGCGCGGGCCGGGTAGCGGGGGTGCTGCTCGACCGATGCGCGCGCACGGGCGCGGCCATGCTGACCGGGCAGGACGTCGGCAAGGTCTCCGGCTCCGGCCCGTTCGCGGTGGAAGTGGGCGGCCAAACCGTCATCGGGGACAAACTGGTCCTGGCGCTGGGCGGGCCGTCCTGGCCTCAGGCGGGAGCCACGGACCTCGGCTTCCGGCTGGCCCGACAATACGGACTGGAACTCGTCCCGCCCCGTCCCGGTCTGGTGCCCCTGGTCTTCCCGAAAAGACTCCGTCCGCTATGCGTCGAGATGGCGGGCAACTCCCTGCCCGCTACGGTGGAGACCGGCTCCGCGAGCTTCACCGATCCCCTGCTTTTCACCCACCGGGGCATATCAGGCCCGGCCGCGCTCCAGGCGTCCAGCTACTGGCGCGAGCACCAGCCCGTGAGCATCGATTTCCTGCCCGGCCAACGGCTGGAGGACTTCATCGCGGAACACCGGGCCTCCAACCAGCAGTTGCGCAACCTGCTCGCCCGCATCCTGCCCAAACGGCTGCCGCCCCTGCTTCTGGACGCCGCGCTGGCCGAAACATCGGTCAGCCAGTTGTCCAAGGCCGAGATCGAAACGGCGTGCGAGCGCATCCACCGCTTCACCTTCACGCCGTCCGAGACCGAAGGCTACGCCAAAGCCGAAGTCACCGTGGGCGGCGCGGCCACGGACCGCATCTCCTCAAAAACCATGGAATGCCGCGACGTGCACGGCCTGTTCGTCATCGGCGAGACCCTGGACGTGACCGGCCACCTGGGCGGATTCAACCTCCACTGGGCGTTCGCGTCGGGCCAGGCCTGCGGCGAAGCGCTCTGATCCCGCCGCTCAAGCAAAAAGCCCCGCCGCTTTCGCGACGGGGCTTCCGTATTTCCTGTCAGGACCGGTTAGGCCCGGGCCTTCTCCCAAAACTCGGGCCACTGCGCCAACAGCTTCTTCATGGCCTTGCCGCGATGTGAACGGCCGTTCTTGACCGCGGGGTCCATCTCGGCCACATGGCAGCCGAACTCGGGGTCGATGACGATGACGTCGTAGCCGAAACCGCCGGCGCCTTTGTAACCATGTCCGACCACGATCTCGTAGGCCCCGTCCGCGCTGATCTCAGTGCCGTTGGGGGCGGATGCGGCCATGACGCAGCGGTAGCGGCCCGTGCGTTTCTCGTCGGGCACGTCCTTCATCTCGGCCAGCATTTTCTCGTTGTTGTCACGGTCGTTGTGCTGCTCGCCCGCATAGCGTGCGGAGTACACGCCGGGGCGGCCGTCCAGAGCGTCGATCTCAATGCCGGAGTCGTCGGCCACGGCCACCAGGCCGGTGATCGCGGCCACGGCGCGCGCCTTGATGAAGGCGTTCTCCAGAAAGGTCTCGCCGGTTTCCGGGATGTCGCCGATCTCCGGGAACTCGGCCAGGCTCTTGACCGCCACCCCGAAGGGCTCGAGCATGACGGAAAGCTCTCTGATCTTGCCCTTGTTGTTGGTCGCCAGAACGATGGTGTCCATAAAGATTTCTCCCTGAGGTGGTTTGCTTCAGGGGGCTGAACCTACGCGGACTCGGCCGAATCTTCAACCGCCAGGATGGGCGGCAGGAAGAGCGTCACCTTGGTGCCGACCCCTTCCATGGACGCCAGGTCCACCCGGCCGCCCAGCTCGCCCACGATCTTGTGTATCTGGGCCAGTCCGAGTCCGACGTTCTTGTCCTTGGTGGAGAAGAACGGGCTGAATATCTTGTCGCGTATTTCCAGTGGGATGCCCGTCCCGGTGTCCTCCACGGTAAGCATGGCCATGTCGTGGTTCATGGAGGTGGTCACGTAGAGCTTGCCGCCGGAGGGCATGGCCTCCAGGGCGTTCTTGACCAGGTTGATGAGGCATTGCTTGATGAGGTCCGGGTTGGCGTGGACCTTGGCCAGGCCTTCGTCCAGGGTGACGTATGGCTCCACATTCTGATTGGAGCAGGGCAGTTGCATGACGTCCATGGCGGTCCGGACCATCTCGTTCAAATCCACCTCGGCCACCTCGGCCTCGGTGGGCCGGGCGAAATTGAGCAGACTCCGCAGGACCTCGTCCAAGCGCCTGGATTCGTCCAGGATGATGGACAGCTTCTCCCGCGCCTTCTCGTCCACTCCCCGGCCGCGCATCAGCGAATTGGCGAAGCCGCTGATGGAAAAAAGCGGATTGCGGATTTCGTGGGCCATGTAGGTGGACAGCTCGCCCACCGAGGCCAGCCGCTCGGCCTGCTGGAGGCGGTTCTCCATGGACCGCCGCACGGTGATGTCCCTGCGAATGGCCACCACATGATTCACCTCGCCGTCCTCGTCCGCCACGGGGCTGGTGTAAATGCGGAAATACTGCACACGGCCGTCGCCGCCCACCAGGCTGGTAATGGTCTCGGCCGGAGTTCGGGTCTTCATGGTCCTGGCGAAGGGGTCCTCCCACTCCTCGCATTCCCCTTCGACAGTCCGGGTGAATATCTCGCAGTAATGCCTGCCCACCAAGACCTTCTTGGGCAGCCCGGAGCGGTTCAGCACGGTCTGGTTCATGTCCAGCACCAATCCGGCCCGGTCCAGGAAGAGAATCTCCTGATCCATCTGGTCCACGATGGTCTTGAGCATGTTCTGGGTGTGCAGCAGGTCCACTTTGCAGGCCACCCACATCTGATTCGAAGTCAGCAGCCGGATGAAGAAACGGGCCGCGCCGCGCTCCACCAGGGTGACGGAAGGAGGCAGGAAGTTGCGCAGTTCGTGGACAAGGCCCGGACGGCCCGTGGCCTCGATGACCATGTTGATCTCGGGGTGACTCCCGAGCATGGCCTTGTAGCCAGCGTAGGTGGGGATGATCCGGCCCGAGTCGTTCGCCTCGGGGAGCACGGATTCGCCGGGCAGCGCCACGGCCACCACACCGATCTCCTTGAGGATTTCATCGTTGCTCCGGTCCTTGAACATCTCCCAGAAGGCAAGCAGGGCCGGAATGTCGCCGATCACGCCGATGACATACCGTTTGTCGTCCAGACCGGAACCTTCGAACATTTGACCTCCTCCCCATTCCTGTGCTCATGTGGCGCGCGCCAGGACTGGACTTTGCCACGACACAAGATTACCCCATTCAGGAAATGTTATCAAAGGAAATGACATGGCGAAAACAGCAGGAACTCCCGTGAGAACATACACCGTAAGCCTGGGCTGCCCCAAGAACAGGGTGGACACCGAGCGGCTGCTCGGCGCGCTGGGCTCCAACATGGTCCCGGCGGATTCGGTGGCCGACGCCGACCTCGTGCTCATCAACACCTGCGGCTTCATCCAGCCCGCCATCGAGGAATCCGTGGCCACCATTCTGGACGCCGTCGGCGAGGCGGCGGACGCCCTCGAAGGAACGGGCCGCAAGCCGCTGATCTGCGTGGCGGGATGCCTTGTCTCGCGCTACGGCCAGGACCTCAAGGACGAACTGCCCGAAGTGGACCTGTGGCTGAACACCGAGGAGATCGAGCAGTGGCCCGCCATGGCTTCCCGCGCCCTCCAGGCCTCCCTTCCCGGCGGCACCCCGCGCAACCTCTCCACCGGTCCGGCCTATGCCTACCTCAAGGTTTCGGAAGGATGCTCGCACAACTGCCGGTTCTGCACCATCCCGTCCATTCGCGGCCCGCACAGGAGCTGGTCCGTGGATTTCCTGCTGAACGAGGCCCGGCTTCTGGCCGACCAGGCGCCCGAGCTCATCGTCGTGGGCCAGGACTCCACGGCCTACGGCTCGGACCTCGGCCAGGGCAATGACCTGTCCGCCCTGGTCAAGGGGCTGGCCGCCATCCCGTCCCTGCAATGGCTGCGCATCATGTATCTCTATCCCGCAGGGCTGACCGAGTCCCTACTCTCCCTGCTGCGCGGCATCGGCGCGCCGTTCCTGCCGTATTTCGACATCCCGCTCCAGCACGCCCACCCCGACGTGCTCGGCTCCATGGGACGCCCCTTCGCCCGCAACCCGGAGAAGGTCATCGAGCGGGTCCGCCGCTTCTTTCCGGAAGCCGCCCTGCGCACCACCTTCATCGTGGGCTATCCCGGCGAGACCGAGGCGCACTTCCAGACCCTCAAGGACTTCGTCCGCCGCACCCGCTTCCACCATCTCGGGGTCTTCCCTTATTGGGCCGAGGAGGGCACCCCGGCGGCGGCCATGGACAACCAGGTTCCGGACGAGGTCAAGCTCGCCCGGCGCGACGAGATCATGGCCATCCAGGCAGAAATCAGCGCCGACATCATGTCCGGGTACGTCGGCGAGACCCTGCCCGTGGTCATCGAACGGGAATCCGACGAATGGCCCGGCCTGTACGTCGGCAGAGCGTGGTTCCAGGCCCCCGACGTGGACGGCGTGACGTATGTGGGCGCGCCCCCGGACGAGACGCTGGAGCTCGGCTCCATCGTCGAGGTCGAGATCGAGAAGGCCGAGACCTACGATCTGTCCGGGCTGGTGTAAGCCCGGCCCGGCGCGCGCCGCGCCAATGATAGATAACTCCAATGGCTGATGCGCCGATGATGCGCATTATGAGTTTGTTACGGCCGTGTGACCAGGCTATGCTTCTCGCATTTGTCCCGGACGGCCGTCGGCCGGTCCTCTTCCATCAAGCCAGCAGGAGCATTCAATGAAACGTCTTTCCCTTTTTCTCTGTCTGACCGTGTTCAGCCTCGCATTCGGCATCCAAGCCGCTTGCGCGGACGGCCTGGACGCCTTCAAGGGCAAGGAAGGCAGCATTTCCATCGCGGGCGGCACGGCCCACATTCCCGTCATGAAGGACGCCGCCAAGGCCATCATGAGCGCCAACCCGAACATCAGGATCACCATCGCGGGCGGCGGTTCCGGCGTGGGCATCCAGAAAGTGGGCGAGGGCCTCGTGGACATCGGCAACTCCGGCCGCAAGGCCAGCGACGCCGAAGTGTCCAAGTACGGCCTGGTCATGTTCCCCTTTGCCGTTGACGGCGTCGCCACCGTGATTCACGCCGAGAACCCGGTCCAAGCCCTGACGGGCGACCAGGTCCGGGCAATCTTCGCCGGCCAGATCACCAACTGGAAGGAAGTGGGCGGCAACGACGGCGTCATCAACGTCTATGCCCGCGACGAATCCAGCGGCACCCGCGAGGTCTACTGGAAGAAGCTTCTGAACAAGGGGGCCGTGGTCGCCTCGGCCAACGTGGTTCCCTCCAACGGGGCCATGAAGCTGGCCGTGTCCAAGGACCCCAACGCCATCGGCTACGTGTCCATCGGCCATCTCGACGGAAGCGTGAAGGCCCCCAGCCTCGACGGCGTGGAAGTGAACCAGGAAGCCGCCAAGAGCGGCCAGTACCCCGTGGTCCGCAAGCTCTACATGAACACCAAGGGCGAGCCCCAGGGCATCGTGAAGAGCTTCGTGGAATACATCACCGGCCCCGACTGCGTCGAGTTCATCAAGGCCGCGGGCTACATCCCCTTCTAACCATCCGAAAGGGCGAAGCGATCCGAGCTCAGGAGCGCTTCGCCCCGTTTTGATTCATGCATCGCACAGCAGACAGAAGAACCGGCTCCGTCTGGCTTCCGGCCTGCCGATTCTCGGCGGCCGTCACGGGAGCGGCGGTCCTGGCCATCCTTCTTTTCCTGCTCTGGTTCAGCTTGCCGCTTCTCGACGCGGACACGCTGTCGAAGCTGCTGTCCTGGGAATGGCGGCCGTTCCAGGGAGGATTCGGCATCCTGCCCATGGTCGCCGGTTCGCTGCTGCTCTCCCTGTCCGCGCTCCTGCTCGCCTTTCCCGTATCCGTCGGAATCTGCTGCTTCGCGCACGGCATGGGACCGTCCGGCCCGGCCGCATACCTGCTGCGCCTGGTAAAGTTCATGACCAGCGTGCCCACCGTTGTCTACGGCTTCGTGGGCGTGTTCGTCCTGGTGCCGCTCCTTCGGGAGGCGTTTCGCAGCGGAAGCGGTTTTTGCTGGCTGGCGGCCGCGGTCGGGCTGGCCGTCCTCATCCTGCCGACCATCGTGCTCATGCTGCACAGCCAGTTCATGCTCATCGAGCCGCAGGTCACGCTCACGGCCGCGGCCCTGGGCATGAGTCCGGCCCAGCGCCTTCTGCACCTGGTCATACCGATCTCCGGCAGGGGCTTCGCCGCAGCGCTCGTGCTCGGTTTCGGGCGCGCCCTGGGCGACACCATGATCCCGCTCATGCTCGCGGGCAACGCGGCACAGGTCCCCGGCTCCCTTCTCGAATCCCTTCGGACCATGACGGCGCACATCGCGCTGGTGGTCGCGACGGACAGCCAGAGTCTGGCCTATCTCTCCCTTTTCGCCTGCGGGCTCATTCTTTTTCTGAGCACCACGCTGGTCAATCTCGGCCTGCAACTGCTCAAACGGTCCGGCGAGGACAACGGATGAAGACCCGCTACCGCCTTTTTTCCCTCTTCTGCTGGGCCTGCGCGCTGCTGCCCGCAATCGGCGTGATCGGACTCGTCGTCTTTCTCCTCCGGCAAGGCTGGGGAGGCCTCGGCCTCGAACTGTTTTTCGGCGACACCCCGCCCCTGGACGCCATATTCCGGTTCGCGCCGGTCTGGGACGGCATCTGGCCCGCCTGTTTCGGGACGCTGGCCGTCACCGCGCTGGCCGCCCTCACGGCCATCCCGCTCGGATTGTTCTGCGGCATTTACCTGAACGAATTCCCGCGAGGCCGCTTTTCCGGCATCCTGGATTTCTGCGTCAACCTTCTCGCGGGTATGCCGTCCATTCTCATGGGTCTGTTCGGGTTCGCGCTCATCCTCTTTCTGCGCCACACGCTGGCTCCCGAGGCGGGCACCGGCCTGCTGCTTTCAGGGTTCTGCATGGGGCTGCTGGTCCTGCCCTACATGATAAAATCCACCCAGTCCTCACTGGGCGGCCTGCCCGAGGACCTTCGGCTCATGGGAGCGGGGCTCGGCTTCTCCCAAAGCCAGACGATCCGATATATCCTGCTGCCGTCCGCGGGCAGGGGGATCATGAGCGGCGTTGTCCTTTCCATAGGGCGGGCGGCGGAAGACACCGCCGTCATCATGCTCACCGGGGCCGTGGCCAACGCCGGACTCCCGCGAGGGCTCTTCGACAATTACGAGGCGCTGCCCTTCTTCATCTACACGGTGGCCGCCGAATACCAGTCGCCGGAGGAATTGCAGCACGGATTCGGCGCGGCGCTGGTGCTGCTGGCCCTGACCATGGGATTGTTCCTGGCCGCGCACGGACTGCACCACGCAATGGAGAAACGATGGAAACGGGGATGAACACGGTCATTTCAATCCGGGACCTCACGGTCTCATTCAAGGATAAAAATGCCCTGTCCAGGGTGAGCTTCGACGTCATGCCGAACGAACTGACCGTGCTGGTCGGCCGCTCGGGATCGGGAAAATCTACACTGCTCAGAGCCGTGAACAGGCTCAACGAATGTTTCGAGGGATGCGAAACCAGCGGCGGCATATCCGTCCGCCTGGGCGGGGAAACGCTGGACGTCTATGCTCCCAGGACCGACCCGGAGCGGCTTCGCAGCCGCGTGGGCATGGTCTTCCAATCGCCCAACGTCCTGCCCATCTCCATCGAACGGAACCTGCTCCTGCCGCAAAAACTGGTGTGCGGCGTCGGAGGCCCCAAGGCGCGTGAGATCATGGAACGGGTGCTGGAGGACGTCGGCCTGCTCGACGAGGTGAAAGACCGGCTCAAACAGCCTGCGGGCACCCTGTCCGGCGGCCAGCAACAACGGCTGTGCCTCGCCCGAACCTTGGCCCTGGAGCCGGAAATCCTCCTGCTCGACGAACCCACGGCGTCAGTGGACTACAAATCCGTGGAGCATATTGAACAACTGCTCCTGCGGCTCGCCCCGACGCTGCCCATGCTGGTGGTTTCCCATAGCCTGGATCAGACGCGCATACTGGCCGACCGAGTCATTCTCATGCGGGAGGGAAGTGTGGCCGGAACGTGGAGCCGAACCGACCTCGATGCGAAAACAGCTTTCGACGAGCTGCTCTCCACGACGTTCTAAGGCTGCGCCCGGACAGCCTTTCCTGTTGCCGGGCGCGCCGCGTGAAACGTCTTATTCGGGTTTGACCACTTCGAGGCCGCCCATGTACGGACGCAACGCCTCGGGAATGACCAGCGAGCCGTCGGCCTGCTGGTAGTTTTCCAGCACGGCCACCAGGCAGCGGCCCACGGCCAGGCCGGAGCCATTCAGGGTGTGGGGATACAGCTTCTTCTTGGAATCCTTGGGCTGGAACCGGATGTTGGCCCGGCGCGCCTGGAAGTCCTCGCAGTTGGAGCAGGAGGAGATCTCGCGGTACTTGCCCTGGCCGGGCAGCCAGACCTCGATGTCGTAGGTCTTGGCCGCGCTGAAGCCTATGTCGCCGGTGCACAGGGCGATGGTCCGGTAGTGCAGCCCCAGCAGCTCAAGGATGCGCTCGGCGGAGCGAGTCATATCCTCCAACGCCTCGTAGGAATGGTCGGGATGGGCGAAATTGACCATTTCCACCTTGTAGAACTGATGCTGGCGGATGAGGCCCTTGGTGTCCTTGCCGTAGGAACCGGCCTCGGAGCGGAAGCACGGGGTCTGGGCGCAGAACTTGATCGGCAGCTTCTCTTCCGGAATGACCTCGTCCGCAAAAATGTTGGTCAGCGGCACTTCGGCCGTGGGAATGAGGTAGAACTCGCGCTCGTCGGTGAGTTTGAACAGGTCCTCCTCGAACTTGGGCAACTGGCCCGTGCCGGTCATGGTCTTCTTGTTGACGATGAACGGGGGCAGGACCTCGGTGTAGCCGCGCTCTCCGGTCTGGGTATCCAGCATGAGCTGCGCCAGGGCGCGTTCGAGCCGGGCGCACCAGCCGAAGCTGATGGAGAACCGGGCCCCGGCCAGCTTGGCCGCGCACTCGAAGTCCAGGCCGCCGAGGTCGGCGCCTATCTCCCAATGCTCCTTGGGCTTGAAGTCCATGACCGGTTTCTCGCCCCAGTAACGCAGGACGGGGTTGTCCTCCTCGCCCGCGCCCTCGGGCACGGATTCGTGGGGAATGTTCGGCACGGCCATCATCCAGTCGTACTCGGCCTTCTCCACCTCGGCCAGCTCCTTGTCGAGCTCCTTGGTGCGCTCGGCGACCTTGCTCATCTTGTCCAGCAGGTCCGAAGCGTCCTCGCCCGCCTTCTTCCGTTTGGCGATTTCAGGGCCGACGGCGTTCTTCTCGGCCTTGAGGGCTTCCACATCGCCGACAAGGCGCTTCCGCCGGTCGTCCAGATCGGTGAACTCGCTCACGTCGATCTTGGAATGGCGTCTCTCAAGGGCCTCGCGAACCAGTTCCGGGTTCTTCTGCATCAGTTTGAGATCAAGCATGGCAATAATATCTCCTCAGTGGCTTAGATATCGGATGTATCCTAGGCCACGGCTTCTTTCAAGACGGCCAGGACCTGGTCCCGGTCCAACTCCGTGGTGTCGATGACGATCGCGTCCTCCGCCGGTTTGAGCGGGGCCACGGGCCGATTGCGGTCCTGGGCGTCGCGTCTGGCGATCTGCTCCTTCAACTCGTCGAGGTCGGCGGGCTTGCCCATCCCCTCAAGCTGGAGGAAACGACGCCGGGCACGTTCCTCCACGGAGGCGTCCAGGAAAAACTTGTACGGTGCGCCGGGAAAAACCACGGTGCCCATGTCGCGCCCTTCGGCGACCAGGGAAAACCGCTCCCCCAACGCCTGCTGGGCTTTTTTCAAAAAGGTTCGAACCACCGGCAGCGTGGCGATGTTCGAGGCCCACATGCCCACTTCCTCGGTGCGGATTTCGTTCCCGATGGGCTTGCCGTTCAGGGACAGGACCGAATCCTCGCCCACACCGGAGAGGCTGTACGCAATGCCGTCGAGCGCCTCCTCAAGGCTTCCCTCGGACCATTCCCAGGCTCCTTCCCCAAGCTTCCAGGCCACGGACCGAAACATGGCCCCGGTGTCCAGGTAGGGGATGGCAAGCAGCCGGGCCAGCCTTTTGGCCATGGTGGACTTGCCCACCCCGGCCGGGCCGTCGATGGTCACGATCAGCGGACTACCCATTGAGGATATCTCCAAGCGCCTCGATGAACTGCCGGTTCTCCCCGTCCGTGCCCACATTCACGCGGATGCAGTCGCCCAGGCCGAAACTCCCCAGATGGCGAACGATGATCCCCCGCTCCAACAGCGTCTGGAATATGGTCTTGGCATCCATGGGAGGACGGAACATGACGAAATTGGACTGGCTCGGCCAAACCTTGCAGCCGAGCTTGCCCAGCTCCTTCGTGAAATACTCGCGGCCGCGCATGACCACGCTCAGGGTCTCGTTGAAAAAGACCTCGTCCTCAAGGGCGGCCAGTCCGGCCTCCTCGGCCAGCAGATTGACCGTGAACGGGATGCGCGCGTTGGCGAGCAGCTTGGCGAGGTGCGCGGGCATGATGCCGTATCCCAACCGCATACCCGCCAGCCCATACGCCTTGGAAAAGGTCCGCAGACAGACGAGATTCTCGAACTTGTCGAACGCCTGCACCGGAGAATAGGACTCCGGCGGCCAGGCGAATTCGATGTACGCCTCGTCCACCACCAGCAAACAATCCTTGGGCAGCACGCCCGCAAGCACGCTCAGGTCCTCGACACCGGCCGCCAGTCCCGAAGGGTTGTCCGGGCTGGTCACGATGACCATGGCCGTATTCTCGTCCGCGGCCGCGGCCATGGCGTCCAGGGGCAGCTCATATCCCTCGCCGCGCGGGACCTCGCGATACTCCAGCCCGCACAGCTTGGCGCACATGCGGTACATGGCGAAGCTGTGCTCATAGCAGACCACGTTCGACTTGCCCGGGATGCCCTTCATGCGGAAAAGCATGTCGATGATCTCGTCGGAACCGTTGCCGACCAGCACGCACTCCGCGGGCACCTCCACGTTCGCGGCAATGGCCTCGACCAGACGGGGCGTATGGTTCTCCGGATACCGGAAAGCCCGGGCCGCGTTGCGCTCGATGGCTTTTTTCACCAGAGGCGACGTGCCCAGCGGGTTCTCGTTGCTCGCCAGCTTGATGACCGAGGTCAATCCGTAGCGGGCCTGAATCTGCTCGATGGTCAGACCCGGCACATACGGGGCGAAATCCAATATCTCCGGACGAACGGTAAATTCTCTCATCATGCTCTCCTCAGAAAGGGTGGCCTCGCCGGGTGGGCGGGCGGGCGGGCGTCTCCGACGGGGGGGGGGGGGGGGGGGGGGGGGGGGGGGGGGGGGGGGGGGGGGGGGGGGGGGGGGGGGGGGGGGGGGGGGGGGGGGGGGGGGGGGGGGGGGGGGG